>NZ_JANGFQ010000247.1:0-2003 GCF_024707025.1 Candidatus Culexarchaeum yellowstonense | reverse complement strand
AGAATAGTCCTTTACCTGTATCGGTATGGTATAGGTAAACCTCATCGACAAGCTTATCCTCAAGAAACCTCTTCATAGCGTTAAGCTCAGCACTTGCATTGTAGGGGTTAGTCTTCAAGAATTCGTAGACCCTAATGAAGAATTCATGTTTAGGAGATGCTCTCTTTAATACTTCATCATCAACCATGATGATTCTAGAATCCTCACTAGGAATATTTGGATGTCTAGAGTAGTTTTCAATAATGGAGGTTCCGCAAGTAACAATATGAACATTCATAAACTATACCTCAACAGAATAATATAAATCTTATGATTGATGGAATCGTCCAGCTGCTACTTACAATTCATAAGCTCCAAATCAGACTTATAAATTGTGAAAGCTTATAGATGTTGGGTATGCCTGATTGATCGTTAAGACCGCAACTTAATATATTGTATCTGGCTTCCTAATTTGCGCATTTTGTTAGCTTCATGAAGGTATTGTACTGTAATATTTGAATTTTATCTATATATTTCACATACTAATGTTTCTTGAGTATATGCTATGATGATCTGCTGAGGCTTTAGGGTGAGGGAGAATTACAAATTCAATATAAAGCAGATACTTAACATGAAGACAATAGTGGAAAACTTTAGCGAAATACTAACAGCATCACATCCTTGACTATAGTATTTCGCATAACTTTTTTCTATTCTGTTTCCCTGAGTATATGTTATGGTTAGTCTACTTGAGGATTTGAGGATGGAGGAGATTACAGATCAACATAAGCAGATACCTAAATGGAAAAATAGTGAAAGAACTTTAGTGAAACACTATTCCTGAATAGGCTTGATTAGATTATTTTAGCTTTTGCGTAAGGAGCTTGATGGTGAGGGTATTAGTGATGAGTTGAGGAGTTGGAGTTTTGCTCCTCTTCATGTTCAATCCTCTTTAGCGCTAGTGAGTTGGTTGGTCATTATTGCGGGTCTATGAGGGATATTTATTTGAGGCTGTTTTGAATGTTAATTCCTCCCAGTGTTAAGATGATTTTACATATTGTTAACAGTAAGTTTTTGTCTATTGTTAGAGGATTGTTGTTTTTGGATGAAGTTAGCCTAGTTCTGAGCTTATTGAGAGTCTTCTATCCATAACTGGCTGCGTCGTTTCATCTTCAAAATAGCCTTGAAACAAGATACGATAAGATATATGCATTACAGCTTAGAGAAGTTGAATTAGCAGTTTTAATTCTCTTTATTTGAGATTCAAGCTCTGGATAGACAAGGCAGATTGGTGTTACCAAACTTTCAATTCTCTTTATTTGAGATTCACAAGTATTGATTCGGTAACACATTTAAACCTTTTCCCCTCTTCAATTCTCTTTATTTAAGATCCATAATAAGATTTGATTAGAATGGAACTGGAATTCTACGTATGTGCAAGATCCATAAAATCCAAAACATAATCTAAACGTCAAGAAGCCAACATCATAAACCCTAACATCCCACCTCCTAAACATAAGAAGAAATAACCAAAGAACTAAAATAGTAGTTGGACATGCCCCTTCTCAAGAGGTTGGTTTAGTTAAGGATGTTAGATATCTTTTAATTTTAGATTTAAGCCACTTAGAATTCTTCAGCTAATTCCTGTTTTGATCTTAAGACTCTTAACATAGTCTTCCTTCAGTCTCTCATCATACGTGCGCTTAAGCCACCTCTTAATAAGTTAGCTACAAGCGAGGCTTATAGATAGGTTTAAAGCTGAAGTTTACAAGGTGGAAGTGTTGAAGTTAATTTTATATATGGGGTTAAGAATGCTTCATTAGGTGTGTGTTTTGGTTAGCTTGCTTGTACTGCTTGAGAAGATAAGGGAGTTGCTTGATGAATCACTTAACATTATTGATCAGCGTAGGAAGAGCGTAAAGGGGGAGGAGGAGATTCTCTGGAACGAGTATAGGAGGGATTTAAGGAATACTTATGTTAGGCTACGTATGGTTATGGAGAAAATGTATGCTGATAGGGTGCTT
>NZ_JANGFQ010000111.1:0-2028 GCF_024707025.1 Candidatus Culexarchaeum yellowstonense | reverse complement strand
ACACCTGAAGGAAAAACCCTCGAATGGAATATCCCACAAAACTTCACCATTCAGATGCCTAGCATATACAATGAATTTGGATTTAATGCTTATACCCAAGTTGGTTGGCAACTCGCAATGCCCAGAGCATTAGCATATATCACGTGGTCAAGAACACAAGAAACAGCCCCATTAGCAGGAAAATTATATGATAAGATTTCTAAATTTATGGAAAATATTACGCAAGGGGCTTATCACTCAGAAAAGATAATTTATGACATGAACTCATCATTAACATGGGCACTCCGCAACTTCTATAAATCTATAATTAGCGCAAACATTTCTGACACTAAACTTAATATAATCATTAACATTAATGGCATAAATAAAACATTAACCATCGACATTAGCAAAGCTTATAAACAATTACTACAACTAATGCCAGTAAAACTCTTAGCAATCTCAAACGATGGACTCGCAGGAATAATAACATATGATAAATACTGGACCTCAGACGGATACCGCTCCGTATACTTCACATTCGAACCCGAAACCATAAACAATACCATAACAACAAAACTCCTAACACAAGCCATCCAATGGACAAAACAATGGAAATACGAAAACATAACAGAACTCCTTAAAAACACAATCCGAGCAGATAAAACTATAATCAAAAAATTCCTCGAAATTAACAACAAAACACCAGGCAATAGCATACTCTCAAAACCCCTACTACTTAATGAAGAAGGACACAACATCATAAACATCACATCAGACAAAGGCCTCCTACACCTAATAATACTACACCCCACATCAGACAAAATTAACACAACAATAAACGGCAACACAACCATCAACAAAATTATTACCACAAACCACACAACAGAAATACACATCAAAATTCATACAAAAGGAAACATAACAATCTCAATCAACGCAGACCCTAACTCAAGCATAAACCCCGCCTACATAGAAATAAAATTCGAAACACCCCAAACAACAACCACCCCTACCACAACTACGACCAAAACAACCACTCAAACAACAATAACACCAACCACAACAACTCAAACAACTACCACATCACCTACCATAACCCAAACAACCACTACACCAGCAACATTAACAACTACAACAACACCCATAATAACACCTTCACCTACCACAACCACACAAAAACTAACAACTACAACAACACCTACAACTACCACATCAACAACCCCCAGCCCAATCACTCTAACTGGTCCATTAGTCTTCATAATCGCTATAATAATAGGAATAATACTCTTCATAATAATTAGAAAACACAAATAACCAAACAATTTTCACTTACAAAAATCAGATAAACCAGACCTGCTCTACTATTAGAAACCATATGCTACACCTCAGCACATGAATATATGGTTTTAAAGAGTCATGTAAAAAGATATATGCTTTGAATATTATTGCTGTAAGTATGAGTAAGGAAGGTAAGGTTATTAGCAGGAATGTTGTGCTTGCACTTTCAATCATTATAATTATTCTAGTAGCTTTATCGGGCTTATCCTACTACAATTTCACATCATTAATTAATACAAAAGATGCGCAAATCTCCTCATTAACCTCAAAAGTGGCAAATTTAACGAACGAGAGGAACAATCTTCAAAACCAACTAAACAGCCTCAATAATGAGAAAACAAAATTACAAGAAGAAATAAACAACTTAACAAACGAGAAAAAAGCCCTAGAAGATAAAATAACATCACTACAAAATCAGATAACAGCATTGCAAGGAGAAATAAATGAATTAAAAGCCATCATAAACCTACAAAAACAATCCTCGAAAAGGATAAGACTGTAAACTTACCCACAAGACATTATATAACGCTCCAATATAATACACCTTATACAGGTTACATAAGGATTACGTTCACAGCATCTGGAGGTGTACTTTTCTGGGTTGGAAACAGTTTTACAGGTGAATACTATTACCGTTATCCCTCAAACGCCACTACTGCAGTAAGTGGAAGTTTTATTGTTCCTATCCTCCCAGGCATAACATACATT
>NZ_JANGFQ010000110.1:0-2037 GCF_024707025.1 Candidatus Culexarchaeum yellowstonense | reverse complement strand
ATCTGTATGGTATAGGTAGACTTCATTTACAAGTCCATTTTCAAGATACTTCCTCATGGCATTAAGTTCTGCACTAGCCCTCCATGGATCTCTTTTGAGATGTTCGTATACTTTTAGGAAGAATGGGTTTGCAGGGCTACTCCTCTCAAGAAGCTCATTATCACTTTCGCATATACGTTTATCTTCATCTGGAATTGTTGGAATCCTACTATAATTATCGATAATTGATGTTCCGCAAATAACGAGGTGACAGTGTATCACGAAACAATATATTTATGTGGAATTTAAATAGTTATCTAAAGCCATTGGGGTTTAGTTTAAGTTTTAATTTTGGAGTTGTAGAATGGTTATGTGGTTGGGGGATGTGGGTTGAGTTTGAATTGGCTTGTTTTTGATGGTGATACGATAAGGTTTGAGATTCCACCAACGCAGAGCATAACTTATGATAATCTTCCATTAGCTGTGGAGGAAGTGTACAGGTATTATGTTGGGAGGAGGTTTGATGTGATAAAGGTGACTGGTAGGGGGCCAATATGGCTTTACAGTGCAATAGTCCATACAATTGCACATTTAGCTAAAGCAGTTGCAGTGTATGATGCAATAAATGGGGTGTACGTTATAGTTGCAAGTCACAATCCAAACTATAAGATAGGCCAAACATTAAACTAATAAAACCCATAAGGGAAGTGTGTATGGAAGCTGTGAAATATCATCAATATAGCGATTCTGTTAACGATTAAAGGATGCCCATTCTCTTATACTCCTTTTCGAGTTCTCTCCACACTTCACTTCTCGTTTCCTCAAAATCTTTAAGCGCCTTCTCCAAATCTATATCCACCCCCTCCTCAAGATATTTTAGGGCAAGCCTCTTAGCCATCCTTCGAGCAAGCCCCTCCAATACCCATCGGACAACATCCTCTTCACTCACATCATCAGGAACCCTTACACTAACGATCTTAACCATTCCCCTCACCAAAATTCCTGTTTTGTGAATAATTAATTGAACTTTACTGGAAATCAGATTTGATATCCATACATTTATGTTTAACTTAGGTTTTCATTCAAAACTCATTTATCTGAGAGGTTGGCAATATTTTACACTTATATTTAGTTCTCTCATTATGGCTTCTTTCTCCCTTTCAAAGTCGTAATCTGCTGTGATTATTTCATTTATTTCTTCCCCTTGCTCCTTTAAGGTTTTCAAGTAGGCTAGGTGGAGTAGGTCAAGGGTTTTCAATTTAAATTTAGATGAAATATCTATGGCAGTTGCGAATGGTGAGTATAGATTATCGATCATGAAAACCCTCTTATAACCATTAACCCTCCTATAGCTTAATTTAAACCTCCTCAATATGTATAGGAGAACTGCTGGTATTGTTAGCTCCTTCCTCACCTTAACCTTCTCAGAAAGTTCAAGCAACATGCCCTCCCTCTTAGATAATGTGCTGGCAAGTTCGGCTAAAACAAGTTCGGAAACCCTCTTATCCCCCTCCATCTCCAAAATTTCTTGAGCTAACCTCCGTCTAGGATCAAGTTTGTCGAGAGCCGCTACAATGATGCTGGTATCCACGTAACTCATCTCTCCCTCTCCCTCAAAAGCTGCTCAGTCGCGCCACTAAGGTCTATTGGTATCCTACCCTCAACCCTCTCAAGCTCAAACAATCTTTCCACAGCCTCAAGAATTTCGGATAGATAAGCTAAATTCTCAACACCAATCCTTATAAGCTCCCTTATAGCTTCACTCCTAGACTGAAAGATGCCATACTCCACAAGTCGATCTATTTGCCTCAACTCTTCCTCCCTTAACCTTACGGGAACTATTTTCGTAACCACATGTAATACGAATGCGTATAATAATATAAATTTTCCCCAAATTACACTTAATCACATAAACATAAAATCCACGAGAAACTATTAGAAAATCCTAAATGGATATTTAGGGAAGAATTCTCCTAACCTCCCAATAGAGTTCAGAAGATATATGAATACGTTTACATCAATGAATCTTAAGTAGCTCGCCTTTAACAGCCTTCCAAT
>NZ_JANGFQ010000132.1:0-2045 GCF_024707025.1 Candidatus Culexarchaeum yellowstonense | reverse complement strand
GTTGTCTTGTCAACTTTAAGTTCAAGTTTAACGTTTACAATTGGAGTTAAACCTACACCTATCTCCACATCGCCTAATGGAAGTGAAACTTTGGTTGAATAGTCCCTGTAGCCTGGGCATTTAACCACTATGGATGCATCCCTACCACCCTGAACATCCGTGAACACTGTCAAACCATTCTCATCAGTAACCTTCGATGTTGAATCCAAAGTTACAGTTGCACCCTTAATTGGTTGCTTCGTAATTGAATGGAAGACTCTAACTGTAACGGTAATATATGTTGGGGGTGGAGGCTGAACTCCAGTGTAATACAGTACACCTGAAATTTCCACATCTCCACCCTTCACCCATGGTGCAGGGGTTTGACCTAGATACGTCCAGTCTGGGTAGCTGTCATATCCAGCCTTCCTTGCATATACATTTAAAGGCTCACCGCCATTAACTATATCTATAACTGCAACCCCATTTACGTCTGTAAGCCCATAATATGAATCCCAATAGGATACTGAGAGAGTGGCTTTAACTTCAACTCCACTAAGCCTATTCCCACGATCGTCAGTTATATATGCCCTTAGAACAGGATACCTCACATATACTGTTCCAATATTCTTATATTGATTCACATACCACAAGAGGTATAATGTCAAGTTGCCCACACGCCAAAATTCACCTGAAATATTCACTGAATCCTCAAGTATCCCTCCATCACTGCTATGCAGTGTGGCTGAACCAAATATTAACCATCCACTTACTCCTGGAACCTCATAGCACAAGTATAACTGCAACTCTTCACCTGGACCAAGATGCTCCCTAACCCAATCCACAAGTTCACTTATGGTCTTAGGATAAACTGTAAATGTATACTTTACGCCATAAATATACTCAGACTGCAATTCACGAATATACTTCGACATAACACTCCCACTAAAAATTATGAAGGGGAAAAAATAAAGTTTTAGTTTTTTATTGTTGAAGCTTCTTAACCTTCCTCTTTGGCGGCGGAGTGCTCAGTTGCCTTAAAAGTGTGGAGATATCGCATATCAAAGTTTTAACTTCACTGCTCCCCATAAACTCATTCATATTCCTAAAGAAGCTTGAAGCCGAGCTTACAAGCTCCTGAGCATGATTGCTCTTTAAATACCTCTCTTGAAGCCTATTCAATATTGTATCAACAGTCTTTTCAACGCCTTTACGAAAACCAATATAAAGTGCAATTCCAGTGCAGAAAGCATTTACTACTGCTGAAAGAAAGAGGTATGTTAATTCATCCATTCTGCTCACCTTCACTCCATGTGTAATCATATAGATAATCATATAGCTTTGCACATTGCTCATTTAAGTAGTTAATTCCCTTTTCGCTTGATATTATATCGGAATGCTGTGGAGCAATCTTCAGTAGCAGTTCATATATTTTTTGAACGTTGCATATTACGTCCTCTATTTCGGGCCAGTAGACTCTCATCAGCATTTTCGCTAGGGGTCTAATTACATCGTTTTCCAAGTAGCAGTTCTCCCTTAAGATTTCAGCTAGATCCATATTGCTCTGTATTGCTTCAACAATGTTTTCGGATGTAACTACATTGGAGAGCAACCATTTCACGAAGCCCTTTACAACCTTCTCCTTATTTCTTGCCCTCAACGCCTTTTCCAGCTTCTTCCTCACTTCCTCTAGTTCCAGCTTCACTCTTCTCCTCCCCCTTCACTTCCTGCTTTTCTTGTTCAGGTTTAGCTTCAGGCTTCGATTCTTCAACCTTCACTTCTTGTGGTGGAGCTGTAACCGTTGTAGCTGTGGGCGATGGAGCTGTAACGGTGGTTTGAGCTGGCTTTGGAGCTTCAGCTGGCTTCGCTTCTTGGGGAGGCGTTGGCTGTGGAGCAGGCATCCTCCTTATCTCCCTCTTTGGGGGTGGAGCCTGCCCCCTAGTCTTCACATATTCCTCCATTATCTTCAATGCACGGCTTATATTCTTATCTATCATTTGAATTACATCCTTGGTTAAGTCTCCAGTGGGCTTTATTGGCTCTTCAGGCTGCTCCCTCTTTTCTTC
>NZ_JANGFQ010000117.1:0-2079 GCF_024707025.1 Candidatus Culexarchaeum yellowstonense | reverse complement strand
GGAGATGAAGAGAAAACCCAAACCAACAACACACATCATAACACTCCAGAGTTCCAACCCTAACACATGCTAAAGCTTTAAATAGGCTTGCGTGCATGTATTTATTGATGCCCATCGTAGCATACCGCTTCAGAGCATACGCGGATGAGCAAACGCTGGGGGCGTTAAAAGCCCAACTCAAGCTCGCATGCGAAATATACAACACACTACGATGGGCAGACATATACTTCTATCACAGAGACAAAAAAGGTTTAACACAAACAGAACTAAGACAACTAGCACTCGAACTAAGAAAAAACGATAAGGAATACCAAGCACTCCACTCACAAGTAATACAAGCAATCGCAGACCGCTTCTACGAAGCAAAACAGAGATTCCTAGAGAAAAAAACAAGATTCCCAAGAGAAAAGAAACCACACAAATACTACTCCCTAACATACCCACAGAGCAGCTGGAAAATACTCAACATGAGAAAAATAAGAACAAAAAGCAAAAAACACAAGAAAAAACTAACACTACTAAAACTCTCACACCTCGGAACATTCAAAATAATCATGGAAAGAGACCTTCCACCACTAAACAAAGTAAAAAGAGTAGTCGTTAAACTGATGAAAAGCGAACACATATACATCTCATTCATAGCAGACATTGATGAGATAAAACAAGAAGCACCAAAGACCGGAAAAGCAGTTGGGATTGACGTTGGCATTGAGAAGCTCCTCACGACAAGCGATGGCGAGTACCTTCCCAATTTGAAGCCTTATGAGAGGGCTCTCAAGAGGGTGAGGCGTCTGCATCGTGAGCTTTCTAGGAAGAAGTTTTTGTCTAAGAATTGGTTTAAGGCTAAGAGGCGATTGGCTAGGGCTTACGAGCATCTTGCGAATCTCAGGAGGGATTTGTACATGAAGGTTGGCAAGTATCTTGCTATGAAGTATGATGTGGTTGTCATGGAGGATATTGATGTGAAGAAGCTCGTTGGTAAATCTTATAGGAAGTTGAGGATGAGGCTTTATGATGCGGCTTTTGGTGAGCTTAAGCGTATAATTAAGTATCAGGTGGAGAAGTTTGGTAAGAGGTTTGTTCTGGTGGATCCTGCGAATAGTTCGAGGGAGTGTGCTATGTGTGGTTTCATCGTTGAGGATTTGGGGTTGGATGAGCGTGTGTTTGTGTGTCCTGTGTGTGGTTGGAAAGTTGATAGGGATTTTAATGCGGCTCTTAATGTTTTGAGGCGAGCGGGGTGGGAGGCACCCTGTGTGCCTGTAGAGCTCCGCCCTCTACCCCTGGTTGTAAGCTGGGGGCAAGGTGGGGCTGCGAAGCAGGAAACTTCGCCCTTCAGGGCAAAGTAACTCATAAGACATACTTTATAATAGATGAAGTATTCGTTTCTATTCCTCAAATCTCACTATTTAGTATTTCTCCGTTATTATTGAAGTTGCACTTTTTACTATTCCCGGAATGGAAAGAATTTTTTCTTTAAGCGTTTTTGAGAGTTCTGAAAAATCTTTTGCCTCAACACGCGCAACAATATCAAACTCTCCAGTAATTGCTACCACTTCTTTAACATTTGGTAATCTCTTTATATCCATCCCTATTTTATCTATTTTATTTGGTTCCACCGTTATAAAAATTAATGCCTCAACCACGCATTACACCATTTAAAATTTGATTACCACAATATTTAAATTTTTATTAAATAAGAGTGAGTTTGGTATGGTTTGCCTACTTTGCTTTTGTTTAGTTTTTTTTAGTTCTTGTATCCAGTTGTTTATAACCTAAGATTTTCTGTAGTTATTTTGTGTTTATTTTGTGAGTGCTGGAAGATACATAAATATTCCATATCAGGTCATAAGATCATATTAAATTTGAGAATATCTAAGCAATATAACCGCTGAATTAGGAAATGTAGTAGAATTAAAATTATTATGCTACTTTTACTGGGGCTGTTTTTTGCGTTTTAGCTTTTTCCTGTTCTGCTATTTGTAGGGAAAGTTGTATCTCATACTCTCTTAACATTTTGACTAAAGGATTCTCTAAGTTAATTTTGTACAGTTTCACCCTGCCTATCCTTCTCGAAACACT
>NZ_JANGFQ010000262.1:0-2080 GCF_024707025.1 Candidatus Culexarchaeum yellowstonense | reverse complement strand
CCTTAAAGCTGAAGCATAAGTTACTTATGTCAAAAGATCCACGTGCTAAATGATATGCACAGCACTTAACAGAATGCAAGCATTATATGGAGCTTAAAATCAATTCGCTAGATTTTCTCAAGAAACCTGAGTTGAATTAACCCTCTATTCTCAAGATCAGGTAATAATCTAGACTTCTTTTACTTACACATAGTTTATTATAAACTTGTTAGGTGAAGCTACGGAAATGTTTGGAAAAATTCATAATTTGAACTTAACCCTTCTTAACTTTAGGATAACTGCACCAAAATCGTGGCTAATAAATACTCCTGCTTTTACGCGCTGTGGAAACTCACAGTACTCTGGTTTTAATCTTGAGAAGAGCCTCCTTCCAACTAGGCCTCTAATTTCAGCCTTGCTTGTAGATATTCCGATTGAAAATAACTCATCGTGGGAGGACATACTATAAGGTTTGTTGAATTAAAATATTGAGATCTGCCGCGGGATGATTCTCCACACTATGGAGGCTTAAATAATTGAGTGGGGAGGATAGGTGATGAATCTTTAAACGGGCATGTATGTGAGGACCTTGAAGCTAAATTGAATTGTTGAAATCAAAATACATGATGATAGAAATTGTTATCCAAACTTAGGGAGACCATCTATCCTGAAACCGTTAACAAACCGTTTTCTCCGTCTTGTAAACTTAAGCATGTTTCATCACCTCTATTATTGGTATTGTATTCTCCATGAATTCCTTGCTTTAACTCTCCTATTTATCCATTTGTTTAGCATTATAATTATTGTTTAGAAGCATTTCCGCATGCTCCTCATCGTATTCATCCTTAATGCATGTAGTTATCGAATAGTTTAGTCCTATCCTTAACATACTCTGAACTCATCTCAAAATTCCGTATCTTAGATGTATGATTATTGATGCTATTGTTACTAAGGCTATACGTATCTTTAAGTCTCTTCTAAAACCCCATAAGGAAACAACAAAAACCAAGAAGAGAAGCTTAAATAGTTTTGAGATGAGCTCCAAGATAACTATTGGTAATTTTGGGAGGTTGGGTCATGTTGAAGATATTGCTGATGAAAGGAGTGGAGGAATTTATTAAAAAGCTGAGGCACTTCCATAGTCGTAATCCAATTCCACCGCTGCCCTAACTATTCCCTCAATATGTTTATGAGGATTCCCATACAGCCTTATATGTAGTGGAGAATGGTTTGTTCTCTCAACACAGCATGAGATATGTCAAGTTAACATATAGTAGATCCATTAAGCTAAGGCTTAGCTTGACAGCATGAAGAGGAAAGTATAAATAGTAAACTTTACTATTCGACATTATGAGTAAGAGCATTTCCATTAACGTTCCAGGAGAAATTTGGATTCTTATCTCAAAGGATGAGCTACTTAAAAAGGCTATGGAACGTATTGCTGTTGAAGAATTCAGAAAGCTTTTGTTGAAGTATTTTGTAGCAGAGGAGATTACTGGAGTTGTAGATGAAAAGGAAATAGTTAGAATAGATGATGAGCTGAAGGAAAAAGCATGGGAAGAACTGAAACGGAAATGGATATAATCGATAGTAACAAAATAATTTCTGCGGTAGTAAGTAAGGGAATCGTTAGAAGGATTGCTGTATTTTCAGGTATAAGCTTTTACGCACCTAAGAATTAGTGGAAGTCGGGAAACATAGAGAAGAAATATGTAAACGCATAGGTTTAAAGTAGAATCTTTCAGCTTTATCTTAGAATTAATGCTTCCAAATTTAACATTGTTGAAGAATCAGCCAACAAATTTCAGAAGCCTAGCAGTATCTAAGGGTTTGACGAAAGGGATACGCTCTTCGTTGCTAGCTTTAAAGTTAGGGCGTCTATATGGATAAATGATAAAGCATGGTGTTAAGACACAAGCTTAGCTGTGGATACTGAGGCTTTAATGAAAGCTTTAAGGGGAGAACTAGAATTAAGTGATTGGCTAGTTAGAAAAGAACTCAGAGCAAAAATCTAGGGCCGCCATAAACAAATAATAGATGACAAATGGAAAGCTTTTGAAAAAGTTTAACAAAGGTATTACGCGCGCTTAAGAAGGCTTCT
>NZ_JANGFQ010000166.1:0-2089 GCF_024707025.1 Candidatus Culexarchaeum yellowstonense | reverse complement strand
CTTCCCACTCATATACATCCACCATTTCCACATCAATCTACGGGTTTACACTTTCCATTTGAAGAGTCTTAACGTTCTGCTCCAATACGTTACGCGCCATCCTTGCCTCATCTATGCCAACCAGTGTTGGTGTGTAGTCTGCTATGCACCTCGCCCCCCCAGCTTATCTTTGAGAGTATTAGTTTAACTGCCTCCCTCTTCGCCTTAGCCAATTCAATTAGCACATTCATTAACCCCCTCTTCGAAGCATCCAACACTTCCACTGAAACAACCCTCCCATCACAATCATAACCCAAAACAACATCATCAACCAACCCCTCACCAAACTTCAAAACCAAACATCAGCATCAGAATCATAATTCATAATCAAATTCATCCTTCAACCGCCCTCATTTAAACCTTCAAGTTAGCTTAGATCTTTTGAATGTATTCTCCATCCCGTCTTGTATCTACGTATCTTCAACTTCTCCTTAACTTCCTCATATGTTTTCAGCATTTCCCTCCATAATCCATCATCGTATATCACCTTCCCCTCCTCGAATGCTTCTATAATTTCATATTCAGCTTCATTTATGGCTTCAAGAAGCTCTTTCAAGGTATATATCCTTGGATCCACCACTCCAACTGGTGGCAACTTGGCGTATGGTATAGCTTCATCCACAACTATAATTGCATCTATATCGCTACTCGGCTTCCAAGCTCCACGAGCTCTAGAACCTATAACCACCACAGCCCTCACCCTTGTAAGCTTGGATAACAGCCCTATATAGTCTGCTAGGTAATCTATAGCTGGCCTCCCATCCCAAATCCTTCCTATATCTATTCTAAGCATTCCCTCAACGTATCCGTTGTCGGATAGTTGACATTTTGTTACTATCCGTTCCATCTTGGCCGTGTTGGCTTCATTGATGGCTTTCAGGGGCAACGGAGCTCCCCTCATCCTGAGTATACGCTTCACCACATATCGCCCAGAAGGGGCATTCGGTGCTACTCTTCAATTGGAATATGCTGAAGAAACATCATATAAAGTTAACTATTCAGAAACTGCTGAAAAACCCATAATCTCCTCATAACCTCAACGCATTCTTCAGCTATACTTAAGCAGTATTCCACTCCAGCCCTCCTAGTTGCATCAGGATACCTAGAAGCATAGTTGTGAATAGTTAACTTCGATAACTCATTCAATATTGTAGGATCTTCAACTCCAACCTCCCGCGCCAACTCCATCAAGTCATGTATAGGTATGAACATCCCCCTCTTAATCAGTATGGCTTTAAGCAACTTTTCACATGATTGTTGAGCGTGAAAACATGCCTCTTTAAAAGAACCTCTATTAAGTGCGGAAATAGCTTCCTCATAATCGCCCTTAGCATACTCAAGCCACTCCCTCCAATCATCTGAAGCCAACTTCGGCATAAATCAAGAACTCCAGCTTAACAACTCCTCAGTAAATCTTTAAGTATTCTGGTTTGTTAATTTCCATGAACCCCAAATAAATAATGTAATCTAAATTTTTAACCCAATCCAAAATTTTCGGAAATCTCTTGGAATTATACAAAGCTCTACACATCTATATGCATCTCCCCACGTGCCGCTGAACCATAAAGACTTAATTCAACAAGTACACCCTTAAGTAAGCTGACCACACCACTTAAGAAGACTTCAACCCCCCCTTAAGCTCAAGCTTCAATGCTACTTTCTCGAGCAATTCAATCCGCCTCCATTACAACCCTAGCTTTTCATCCTCATTGTATGCTGGTATGCATGCTATTATCATGTTCGGTAATTGGAGGCTTCATTGATATTAACTCATCATATGTTTTCATGTAGAGGTGCTCGTAGACTCCATTCTTCTCAATTACAATCATGCCCCTCCTTAAGACTTCCAGCCTGAACTTTGGGGGGAGCTGGTCTAATGGTACTAAGTCTATTGGCATGCCCAATTCCAATTCCAACTCCACCCTAAGCTTCAATAAATCATCGAATTTTAGCTCCTTAGAGTATACGGCTACATCTATGTCTCTGAATGCGTTTCCACTCAAGAAGCTTCCGAAAATTATTGCAAGCCCCACATCATGCTTCTCCAATA
>NZ_JANGFQ010000197.1:0-2095 GCF_024707025.1 Candidatus Culexarchaeum yellowstonense | reverse complement strand
TCGGATGCTGTGAGGAAGTATATTGTTGATTTGGTTACAGGCTTAAGGGGGAATGAAGCATTATTGGAGGGGCCTAGTGCAAGGGCAAGCATATGGCTAATGAAAGCAAGCAAAGCATACGCATTAATCCATGGGAGAGACTACGTAATACCGGACGATGTCAAGGCAGTTGCACCACACGTCTTAAGGCATAGACTAATATTGAAGCATGAACTCCTAGAGGAAGTTGATGAAGAGACATTGATAAGTGAAGCTTTAAAAACGACGCCAGTGCCCAAAAGATGAATGGAGAAGTGAAACTGGAATCCTCTGGGAAGACCCTCATAATACTAATGCCAGTACTACTATTATTCTACATACTATTCCAAGACATTATAATCCTCTATGCCACAATAATAGTGATTATAGTAATTTTATGTATGTATATTTCAGCATGTAGGAAGGCTAGATGGTTGGCTAGGAACTTGAAGGTTAAGCCTGAAGGTGTAAGCTTAAGACTTGTAGCTGGAGATGTGGGGAGGGTTAAAGTTGAATTTGAAGCTCCAAAGCAGATTAGATTACTTGTGAAGCATCCATTGAAATTCTGCGTTGTGAAGCCTCATCAAACGCAAACAAACAGCCAAATAACACTTGAATTCAAACCAAAATTGGCAGGCTCATATAGTTCAAATGAAATTTATGTTGAGTGTAAAACGGCTTTAAACATGTTCAATGTGAAGGTTGGCATACCATTCAAAAGTGAAGTTACAGTTATACCTAGAGTTATACCAGCAGTTGTCAGAGCCCTCGAACTCATTGCATCGGCTTCACGTGCTGGGCCAATGTATGAGTATCCATTGATACATAGGGTTGGGAGGGGGACTGAGTATGCTGAGACGAGGGAATATGTGGCGGGAGACGATTTTAGGAGGATTGATTGGAAGGCAACTGCTAGGTTGCAGAAGCTCATGGTGAAATGCTTCCATGAAGAGGTTGGTGGAGAAGTAAACCTAATATTCGATTTGAAGACTGCTGGACCTGTATCAGCAGACATAACTGCAACGGAATTCCTAAATATGGCAACAGCCCTATCAACACAGAACATACCATACAGAATCACGATCATAAATGCTGAAAACGAAGTTGAGACATTAAAATTTGATGATTGGAGGGAAGCTCTAGCCACAGCAGTGAAATATGCACTCAAATCAGTTAAACTAGACTACACATACCTATACGAGATCATAGGGCCGCAGCCAACAAGAGAATTGATGAAACTCATGAAAATAGCCCATGAAGAGGATGCATCAAACCCAGCCAATAGGGAGATTAATGGAGAGTGGATGGATGCAATTGCAATCACATGCCTAATAGGAGACTTAACATGGCTAATGAACATGTGGGATGATGTGAAGAAGCACGGTGGAAGATTAACAGTACATACAACATCAAAAGTCTGGATGGATAGTAGAAGCCTAGAGGAAGCATACATGGACTACCAGAGGCAGAAGAGAATACTGAAAATGCTTAGAGAAAGGGGAATAGAGGTAAATGTACACTAAAGGTGGAGTGAATTGCATTAATTATCTTGAGCTTAAATATTTCAATCACCTAAAAATCGTGGAGTGTGGGGTTTAGATGAGGAGGGTTAAGCTTAGTTTTGCTGGTTTGAAGGTGGATTTCTGTGATAGGGATAGGGCTATTAAGCAGGTGGAGGATTTTGCTGAGAGGGGGACTAGGTTTCCAGTGGTTGTCTTTGGGCCTGAAGGATGTGGTAAGACTGCATGGCTAAAGCAAGCGGCGGAGATTTTAAAGGGGTTTGGATTCAGCGTTATATACTTCAATCCAATGAGGAGGGAGTTCTTGGCTGAAGTGGGGATAGAGAGCATTGAGAGGAGAGCCCTTGAAGTTTTGAAGCAAGCTTCTTCAGTCAATGCGTTGGCTAGCTTTATAGGTTACGTTATAGATTTTGCGAGGGAGGCTATAAGGATGGGTAGGGGGAGGATTGCGGTGATCGTTGATGATGCTTTCCAGTTCATTGGGGGTAGGGAGGCATCCTTCTTCGTGAAGGGGTTGCTTGAGGTAATTGAGCATCCGCCAGAAGGCTATGAGAAGA
>NZ_JANGFQ010000239.1:0-2102 GCF_024707025.1 Candidatus Culexarchaeum yellowstonense | reverse complement strand
ATTTTGCTTGGCAACTCCAACTGTGTTTGAAGTGTAGTTTCAACCCATTCCTTAACTTTAGATTCAAGTGAACTCAATATTATTCACCTAATTCATCTAGTTTTTCAATTATCCTTTTCAGCTTTCTCTTTTTATCGCTTCTGTTATCGTTTCCATATATGAGTAGTAGTATTTTCTTCAATTGCCCAAGTGATAGAAATGATAAGAATATTGATGCATGTTCACCATGTTCCAGACGCTTCAGTATGTCTTTCCAATTCACTGATAACTTTGAATTTTTATTCATGGCAAGTATCTTCAATATCTCATTTACATCATTTTTCGTCAAATTAAATAGAACCATGTCAATGTCATTTACATTGTAAATCCACACTACACCCTTCGTATGTAGCAATGCATTTATTTCTTCATCAAGCCTTTTAAGTATTGGTTCAAGTGGATTCATGGGTTACTCACCCTACTCCATGCATGGTCTCTGTAAACCAACTCCATATAATTGTTTGAATATTGGGTTATTTTGATGCTTCATTACAAGTGGCTTAAACACTTCAACTGTTAATTGTTTAATCTTGCAGAATGATTCTGGAATGATATGTGGGTCTTCGAATAAATCGTAATTCATTGCTAGGCATCCACCCATACATGCATTCTTGAAGCTACAATTCAAACATAGTTCTGGCTTCTCACTGTATGGTGGAATCATCATCCAATTCTCAATCCACTCCAAACGTTTTGGAGAGAAGCCTTCAAATACATTTCCTATAACCGGTTGGCCTGATGAGACATATCTATGGCATGGTGTAATCTCACCCTTTGGAGTTACTCCAACTGTCCCTTGACCTAAACCGCATCTATCAGTCCAATTTACTCTACTGGCATTCGTTACCGCTGTAACCACATCTCTCACAAACATTGAGAATACTGGCATATTTTTCTCATAGCATTTATCAAGCAAATCACTCATCTTCACAAGCTCATTTCTAAGAGTTTTCAATGCATCATCATCCCATTTAACCTCATAAACTGGGTCAATTGCTAAATTCGTTAATCCTTGCTCAATTAGACTTTTCATTGCTTCAGTTGTCCCCTCAACAGTGTCTATATTCATAGTCCACCTCAACTGTGGAACTGGATTAATATATTTCCTTACAAGCTGTATTCCTCTCCATGCATCCTCAAATGAGCCTCTTCCATCAGCATACTTTCTATGCTTATTGTGTAGAACTTGTGAACCATCTAAGCTGCATAGTATTTGATAGTTGTATTTACGCATCCATTTAGCTTTCTCCTCATCTAAGAGAGTGCAGTTTGAGGTTAAGCCGAACTGTATAGCTAAATTTTCGGCTCTAGCCTTCTCAGTAATGTATTTCATAGTTTCAAAGCTTGCCAAAGGCTCTCCACCGAAGAACCATATTCTACCATTGAACATTAGGTGATGCATTGCGAAATGTATAAGTGCATCCATGATTTCTTTCTGCATTTCTTGTCTTGGAATATCCTCGTAGAGGCGATATACGTAGCAGTATTCACATCTCAAATTGCATTTGCTGGTATTCCAAACGGTAAGTTCTTGTAGTGGTGGGAGAAGCATTACTTAAGCTCCCTCTTCCTTTCATGTGGCTTTACAAGGTCGAGCTGTAATAAAACTTCAAGCATTGCCTCCTTAACAATTCTCCTAATATCCTCTACCGTTAAGAGTTGTGTTGATGGTGGTATTGGCTGTGGCATTTGCATCGGCATTTGCGGAGGTTGAGGTCTAATCACTGGCATCCTCTGTTCTTGTGGAGGCTGTTGGGTTGTTGCTTGACCTCTAATCTCTCCATATTTCTCACATGTAACGCATGTTTGACATGTATAGCATATCCCACATTGAACCTCCTCATTCTTGTTCAAACTTTCCACCATATCAACCTCACCATAATATAACATATAAACCTTTTCTTCACCCCACCACATAGAATGCTTGACATGTGTAACATGAGTAGCATGTGGTATTGCATGATTGACATGAAACACATATTTGGCATGATTGACATGAGCCGTAGCATGAGACACATATTTGACAGCTATAACATGAGTAACATGAGACATTGCAGGTTTGA
>NZ_JANGFQ010000254.1:0-2112 GCF_024707025.1 Candidatus Culexarchaeum yellowstonense | reverse complement strand
GATCTTAATCTTAATCCTATTGGTGAAAAGGTAAAAGTTTCTACAGCTAAAGGTTATGATGAGCTCGATCTAACACATGCTGTTTTAGAAATTGGTGAAAAACGGAGAATCATGCCAATTTTAATAAACAAACAAATTGACAGAGTATTAATAGGAGTCACAACACTCGAAGCAATGCAACTACGCATTAACCCACCACCAAAAAATTAGAAAAATACACAGTCCTACTTTACTAATGAACACCATCCAACTACGAATAACCAACCTTATTTTTAACCAATTCTAACGTATGCTACTAGCAAGATTTAAAATAGGTAATAAAACAGAGAAGAGAGTTTTATCCTTCAACATCTCCGAGGTGGACTTCATCATTAAGCTCTCGTTTTTATCCTTCTATAAGCATAGGACATAAGATGAAAGAAAGTATGCAAACATAGCTTTAATCAAGACATGGTTCACATTTTTAATTTATATTCCCCTCGGTAATTAGTAATGCTAAATCAACAGCTGCAGTTATAACTTCCAATCCTTCATCTCTTATTTTTTCCGATGGGTATAATTTAGCTTTCTTTGCCCACTTTATAACTCTCTTTTTCAACTCCTCCTTATAGATGTGAATTGAACTATTTGATTTTCTTGCCACAAGTATGAGGACATGCGAAATCCCCGATTTCCCACCCCTAGTTATACTTCTTGTTGGATGCTCAGATACTAATGGAATTATATTGGTTAATTTAAATTCAGCATCCCTTAGAGCTTTCACAACAGCCTTCCAAGCCTCCATTTTTTTATGACTAAACCATAATAATAAAAGTCCATCATCATCTAAGACCTTCCCCATCTCTATTAAAGCTTTTCTGAGCTTAGCCTCAAACATTTTATCATTAGACTTTCTACTAACTATCTCATCTTCTTTCGGAACACGCCAGCTTAAAGGACTCCAAGAAGATAGATAATTCTCTTTGAATAATATTCCCAACGCATCACTAAGAGTTGTTTTGAGAAGAGGCCAGAAAAATTCCGAAAAATCACTATAAACATGCTGATCATAATAAGGAGGATCCACATTAATAACACTTACTTTTTCCTGAAAGTGCTTCGAAAGCTCCATCACATCACACAAACACACCCTCACCTTATTACCCTTCCCCTCCAATTTCTCACATAATTCTCTTAATATTGGGCACATCCCCCCAGCTGTCCTGTCTTCAGCATCCGGCTCGAATATCCATTCAAGCGTTCTAAACGGCACTATCGCCTCAGCATATATCCCCTCCAATCTAAACTTTCTGAACTTATAATAAGATCCAATACTATCTCTAACAGTTGCTTGATTAGCATTCCACGTGGTTATTATAGAATTGAAGTCAACAAGCCTATCCATACCTAACGCAAGATACAATCCTACAGCAGCCCCAAACTCACCCTTACCATTTACTAGCTCTACTATTCGCTTACGAACATAATCAATAAGTAATCCTAATGCTAACGCTTGCCTCGGATTAAATAGATTACTGTACTTCCTTAAGGGTAATAAATCATAGAAAATATTATTATCACCAGGCAATTGAGACTCTGGTAGAAGCGGTTTGATTTTACGATATTCCTCAAATGCCCTTCGCAATAATTCTTGATCAAATTCATTAGCTAATCTAAATCCCTTCCTAGTCTGAACCACTAAACATCTATGTAATATATCTAAGAGTTCATCATTATTATTCTCTAAAGCATCACTATGCTGCCGCATCCAAATAGACAACAATCTTCTGTTTGTAACTAGTTTTGCTCGTCCACTAACTATTCTTACCCTTTCCCCCTCTATCGAAACAAAACTTTGAGGTGTTAATGGAATAGTTGTGGCTACAGGACGCACTAAACCATTTAAATTAACCTGCCTCAATATAATATATCCTTCCGCATCTCTTCCATAAAAAGGAGCTAATTTTTCTAGTGCATAATTTATGAGCTTTTTAGTTTCATCCTTAACACTCAAATATAAATCCATACCATACTTTGCAGGGAATTCAACCGTAGCTTTTAGTAATAAGAAGGCTACTGGATTATATTCACACGCTATAGTATTAACTCCTAAAATTGCTGACTCTAAAGGTA
>NZ_JANGFQ010000135.1:0-2118 GCF_024707025.1 Candidatus Culexarchaeum yellowstonense | reverse complement strand
ACCCATTTGAAAGCCCTGGGGGATGGAGAATTATAGGTAGAACCCCCCTGAGACTATTTAATCCCAATAAGGATCCCCCAACACTATTCAAGATTGGGGATTACGTTAAATTCAAACCGATAAGTAGAGAAGCATATGAGAAGATGCTGGAAGCGGAATGGGCTGATGTGGGGAAGATGAAGATAGAGGGTGAACCCATACTTAGAATTGAAGCAGCTGGACCTGGAATATCCATACAGGATTTAGGGAGGGAGGGATATAGGAAGTATGGGGTGCCGGTGTCAGGAGCATTAGATAAAGAATCATTCATAATTGCAAACATGATAATTGGAAATGAAATCAATGATGCATGTATAGAGATATTTCAGAGTAGCTTTGAAGCCACAGCTTTACAAGACATTATAATATCGATTTGTGGAGCTAAAGTGGATGGGGAAATAGATGGGGAACCCCTAGAGAATTGCAAGGCAATACCAGTTAGGAGGGGGTGCAAAATCACAATTAATGGATTAAGGGGTGGAATGGTGGCATACATGGCGATTGCTGGAGGGATAAATGAGCCAATAATACTTGGAAGCAGATCACATTACACCACGGCTGGAATTGGTAGGATTTTAAGTGAAAACTCCATAATAACAACTGCAAAGAATAGATTCAACGAGTTGATAGATGTATGCCCATCCATGAATATTGATTGGAATAGGGAGGTTAAAGATGAATTTAGGGTGATAATTGGACCGCACACAAAACACTTCACAGAAGAGATGATGAATGAATTTTTAAGCATGAAATTCAGGGTAACGAGCAATTTGAATAGGATGGGATATAGGTTGGAGAGGGAGGAAGGGGCTAAACTTAGGGGTATAGGGAGACTTTTAAGCTGTGGAACAATACCAGGAGCAATACAAGTTCCAGGGGATGGAAATCCAATAGTTTTAATGGCCGATGCACAAACCACTGGTGGATATGCCATAATTGGGAAAATAATTTCACCAGACCTATATGCATTCTCACAAGTTGAACCTGGGAGGAAAGTGAAGTTCAAACAAGTTAGCTTAAGTGAAGCATTGAAGGTATTAAATGAAAAAGTTAAGATGTATGATGATTTGAGGAGGGAGATTCAAGAGAAGGTGCGGGAATTTGGAGGGAAATATAAGCATTGGATTGTGAAGTTCCAGGGAAAAATATATGATTGTTGGGTTAAGATGTAACGCCCTCTCCTCCATTTAGTATAAACTCACTTCTTACTTCTCAAATTCATCAGTATCTCCTTAGCCTTATCAATTCTTATCGTTTGAAGCCTAACCATTTCAGAAGCCACCTTATCTATTTCATCACCCACAGCTCCAGCCATTATGGCTATATTCCTAGCGTGAAGCTTCATGTGACCACGCTGAATACCTTCAGATGCAAGAGCCCTTAAAGCTGCAAAGTTTTGTGCAAGACCAACAGCACCCATAACTTCAGCAAGTTCAGATGCAGATTTAACACCCAAAATTTTTAGGGATATCTTTGCCAATGG
Source organism: Candidatus Culexarchaeum yellowstonense (assembly GCF_024707025.1). NCBI lineage: Archaea > Thermoproteati > Candidatus Culexarchaeota > Candidatus Culexarchaeia > Candidatus Culexarchaeles > Candidatus Culexarchaeaceae > Candidatus Culexarchaeum > Candidatus Culexarchaeum yellowstonense. The sequence continues at coordinate 596 of NZ_JANGFQ010000135.1, read as the reverse complement.
ATTGCTCCTAGTAGCTCCACCCACTATCCCAACAGCCATGGGCATTTCCAACCATCCAACCAGATCTCCATTCTCATCCATCTCCCAAACTGATAATGGCTTATATATGCCACTCCTACAAGCATATGCATGCGCCCCAGCTTCCAAAGCTCTAGTATCATTACCAGTTGCCAGGGCCACAGCCACTATACCATTCATAATACCCTTATTGTGCGTTGCAGCTCTATATGGATCTGAAGCTGCAAACTGATATGCATAAACTATCCCTTCAACCAGCTCCTCACCAATAACATCCTTTGGAACTTTGCAGTAAGCTCTAACTAGACGCCTATCAGCCAAATTGGAAATTATCCTCAAATACACTTTGCCACCAGTAATCTTTTCAATATATGGAGCTACAGCTTCAGCCATTGTGTTAACGGCATTAGCTCCCATAGCATCCCTAACATCCACCAACAAATGCACGATAACCATGGGGCCAACTGGGGACTGTATAATTCTAACCTCCAAATCCTTTGCACCACCACCAAGACTCACCAAAACTGGATCCTTCTCATTAGCTATTCTTAGAATTTCATCTTTATGGGATAGTATTT
>NZ_JANGFQ010000244.1:0-2125 GCF_024707025.1 Candidatus Culexarchaeum yellowstonense | reverse complement strand
CAATAGCAGCATTATTAGGTATAGACAAAGTCTACCTGGTTACGGAAGTTGATGGAATAATGACCGCTGACCCCACAATTATACCCACAGCCAGAATTGTAGACGTTATGAGTTATAGGGAAGCTGTAGAAGCCGCTATGCATGGGGCGAAGAGGATAAATCCCAAATCATTTGAACCATTAAATGACATTTACCATTGCATAGTATATGTGGGTTCATGGAATTCCTTCGGCACAAAGATTTCACATACAATACCAGATGAGCGTAAAGGACCTAAAATCGTATTGCATAGGCATCATGGTGAAAAACCATACATAGCCATCATTGGTGAAGGGGTTAACTATTTAGATTTCATTAAGAAAGTTGTAGACATACTCTATGAGAATAATGTTGACATTAAAGGTGTTCAAACATATTTCCGCAAACCATCGTTAATAGTTCACGTGGAGGAGGGATGCGAGATGAATGTATTAAAGCTGCTCCATCAAAAACTTTTTGAAGAGGAGGTAGATTAACGTGAAGAAACGTGTAGCCGTTCTTGGGGCTACTGGCATTGTTGGACAAAGATTCATTGAACTTTTAGCTGACCATCCATGGTTTGACCTAGAGTTCCTAATGGCATCTGAGAGAACTGCTGGGAAGATTTATGGGGAAAGCGTCACATGGATTTTAGAAAAGCCCATACCTAGAAAAGCTTATGAAATGGAGCTTTTGCCAATCAACATAGACCTACTGGTAAGGGGGAAAGTGGACATAGTGTTTTCAGCATTACCTTCAGATGTAGCTAAAAATATAGAACCTCAACTTGCAGAGAGGGGGATTTTCGTAGTCTCCAATGCCAGTCCCATGAGGCTTGAACCAGACATACCTCTCCTAAACCCTGAAGTAAACGCCGACCATATCGAAATACTGGAAGAGCAGAGGAGGAAGAGGGGTTGGAGTGGAGCAGTAATGAAAGTTCCAAACTGCACAACGGCAATAGCAACGCTATCCCTAAAACCTCTAGTTGACGAGTTTGGTGTTGGGAAAATAGTTATAGCAACAATGCAAGCTCTCTCAGGAGCTGGATTGACGGGTGTACCCTCAATGTTTATACTCGATAACATAATCCCATACATAGAAGGGGAGGAGGGGAAAGTGGAAAGCGAAACCCTTAAAATTCTAGGCGAATTTAAAGGGAATTCCATAATACCTAATAGCTCAATAGCTGTAACATCAAGTTGCCATAGAGTGATGGTTTTAGAAGGCCATATGGAAGCGATTTTCGTTGAATTGAAATCTAAAGCTTCTGCGGATGAAGTTGTTAAGGTTATGGAGGCGTTTAAGGGAAATAAGATAAAGGGTATGGGGCTTCCAACAGCACCGGAAAAGCCCATTATAGTGAGGAGAGAAGTTAACAGGCCACAACCAAGACTAGATAGGTTAGAGGGTAGAGGTATGAGCGTAGTCGTGGGAAGAGTTAGGGAAGATAGGGTATTGAATGGAGTAAAATACGTTGTACTAGGACACAATACAATAAGAGGTGCAGCAGGTACAGGAGTTTTGATGGCAGAATTGCTTGTTAAGAAAGGTTACGTATAAGTCTCAAGCAACCTCACACTTAACAAAAAATATTTTTAATTTTTGAGAAAACGTAGTTCCATGTCAAGCTTAGCTTTTGCTCTATTTTAAACGAGAAGATATTATGGTTATGGCGTCTGGATCTTTAAGAGCATGTCCTGTTGAAACGAGTACTGCAATTTCGCTTTTATCTATAATCCCTAGTTCAAGAGTCTTCCTATAACCGGCAAGGGAAGTTGCACCTGCAGGTTCTACTTCGATACCCTCATATGCAGCTAAATCTTTCATACCCTCCAAAATTTCTTCATCAGATACTGTAACAAACACCCCCCTAGACTCTTCAACAGCTTTTAAAGCCTTCATCCAGTTTACAGGCTTCCCAATTCTAATTGCAGATGCTATGGTTGATGGCTTCTCAACCACCAATAATTTATCGCTCTTCTCAATCCATGTCTTGGCTAGTGGAGATGCACCTTCAGCTTGCACTCCTATCATCCTCGGCAATTTGCTTATTAGGCCATACTCATAGAGTTCTTTAAACCCCTTCCATATGGCAGAAATGTTA
>NZ_JANGFQ010000136.1:0-2135 GCF_024707025.1 Candidatus Culexarchaeum yellowstonense | reverse complement strand
GAAAAAGATTTTGAGGCTCATCTCAAACTAGAAATTAGTGATAGGGAAAGAACAACAAAGATAATTATTGAAAGCGAAAGCTGGCAAAAGATAAAAGGATTAAAGACTTTAATTGAACAATTCTTCAGAGATTATACTTGCAAAGGAACATTAACCATTCAAACAAAAGATGAGGAAATAATTAAAGACATAAAAAGAGTAAGGGGTGAAACAAATTGAGAACAATGAAGTACGCAATAGAAAATACAAAAACAACAACCAGCTTTATCATCAATGTAGAGGATAGGTTTGGAAAACAAAAAATAAAACTGGGCACGATTAAAGGCTGGAGAAGAGAATTCGCCCAAAAACTACCATACAACCCAAACAAGTGGGATGATAATACAATAAAAGCATACGTGAGCATCCAAGCCATAAAAACCGCAAAAAACAAAGAAGAAGCACTACACTTTCTAAAAACAATCGAAACACTAAACAAACTAGAACTATACTTCTGGACAATAAAATTCCTAAACAACACAAAACTCACAAAAAAAGCATGGAGGGTATTCTATGCAAAAAACACTCATTGAAGAAAAAACCAAAAAACACCTAGAACTATTCTCAGAAATAAGCGAAGAAGCAAAAAAAGAAAAACTCGGCAAACCACCAATTAACGAAATCCTGTACTGGTGGACAAGAAAACCCCTCATAGTAGGCAGAGCAGTAACATTACTCGCACTAACACCCTCAACAACAAACATAGACATAATCAAACAACTACTAAAACTAGACAAAGAAAAAAGAGCATTCAACTACCCTCTAGATAAGAGAGATCTCGAAAAACTTGCCAACAATGATCTAAACTCACTAAAAATACTCGACACCTTCGCTGGAGCAGGCAACCTACTCTTTGAAGCTGCACGCATGGGATTAAACTGCACGCTAGTAGATTATAATCCAGTAGCCTACCTAATCATGAAAGCAACACTAGAATACCCAGCCAAGTACGGTAAAAAACTCGCAGTAGATGTTGAGAAATATGGGATGGAGGTCATTAGAAGAGTGAGGGAAAAGCTGGGAAAGTTTTATGGGAGGAGTGGGAGGAAGGCTTTGCATTATCTTTGGTGCTGGACTATAAAATGCCCATATTGCGGTCAAAGAATTCCTCTAACGAATCAAATGTGGCTTGATAAAAACAGAAAAATAGGGTATAAAATCATACCAGAAAATGGAGATTTTAAAGTAGAAATAGGGATCTTAAGCGAGAGAGAAGGCTCGAAATATACTCAAAAAGGCGGCAAAGCCGTGTGCATAAAATGCGGAAACGCAATAAATTATGAAGACATGACTAAGGATATAGCCGAGAGAAGGGATAAGGAAATGATAGCCGTTGTAGTAAAGGATGCAAAAGGAAAGAATTATGAAATACCAACAAACGAAGACAAAAAACTTTTTGAAGAAGCCAAGGAAGAACTTAAAAAACAATGGCAAGCACTACTAAATCAAAACCTAATACCACAAGAAAATATGAAAGAATCTGAACTTTTTCGTGTAATCAATTATGGTTTAACGAAATGGTATGAATTTTTTACAGAGAGACAGCTTCTTCTCATGAGTACGCTTTTGAAAACAATTAAGGAGGTATGTTCTGAAATAAGTGATAGGGAATATGCAAAAGTCATAGCAACGTATTTAGGATTCATGCTAGGCAAACATGTAGATTACAATTGCATAGGAACAGGATGGCATACATCTAATGAAACAATTAGTCATGCTTTAACTTTTAGGCGTCCGAGCATTATTTATAATTTTGCTGAGACTAATCCTTTTGAAGATACGAGTGGTTCTCTTTTGAGTGCGCTTAATGATGTTGTTGATGCTATTAAGTTTGCGGCTGAAAATAGGGCTTCTGCTAGGGTTTTGCTTGGTTCTTCGCTCCATCTTCATGAAACTCTTCATGATAATTTCGACCTTATTATTACTGATCCCCCATACTTAGATGATGTAGCGTATGCTGAGCTTAGTGAGTTCTTCTATGTATGGCTTGTAAGGATTTTAAGGGAGTATTATCCTGAGCTTCCGCAGAATGTTCCCATTGATGAAGATCTTGTGTTGAGTAAGGGTAGGTTTGGTGGGAATGAGGATCTAGGGAT
>NZ_JANGFQ010000201.1:0-2160 GCF_024707025.1 Candidatus Culexarchaeum yellowstonense | reverse complement strand
TCTTCATCAAATTTAGGTATCCGCTCCAACTCTGGTCGCTCACTTCCCTCTGGAATCCACATATAATACTCGGACTCCTCCCACCTCCAATAAATCAACGTATCTATTTCCTCCCCACATCTAGGACATTTAGCCATACAACCACCCCAAAAAATAATAGTTAATTTGGAGAATTCCCCTTCACTCCACAACTTCTCCACTTAAATACGCTCTACGTACTGTCTTAATTGCTCTGCGGAGTTCCTCAGCTTTCTCTTTAGGCATGAAGGAAAGCTCCTCCTCTAAGTTCAGGAGGAGATATTCAAGAACTGTTTCCATAGATTCCGCATCCACTACCATCTTGACTTTCACCATAAAACCACCCATAAAAAAAGTATCTCACATTTATTTAGTTTTCCTCAAAAACTTAGCTGCCTCCCCCTCATCGGTGAAGAGGATTTTGCCGCAATCTGGACAGATATATATGCTTTCAATTCTTGTGAAACCACCTACATACTTGTATTTTTCACCGTCAAAATGGAATGTACCCCAACCCTTACAGTAAACCTCTAAATACTCTACCTCCCCTCCACATTTAGGACATTTAGCCATAGAACCACCCATAAAAAATTATGGGTTTGTTTCAGATTTGAGGAAATCTATTGCTTCTCCCCGACTTTTGAACAGTAATGCTCTGCACTCTGGACACTCATATCCCTCATCATAGTCTTCATCAAATTTAGGTATCCGCTCCAACTCTGGTCGCTCACTTCCCTCTGGAATCCACATATAATACTCGGACTCCTCCCACCTCCAATAAATCAACGTATCTATTTCCTCCCCACATTTAGGACATTTAGGCATGAAACCACCCATAAAAGAAAAATTATTTGAATATAGCAAGCCTCTGGAATGGTGTTTCATACAGGTTATGATATGTTACGGTATATGTCTTCTTCCCTTTTACCCCCTGGATCACTATTGTTTCATTCTTTAACCCCTTATCCTCAAGTAGCTGGCAACTATTGTTAGCCCAGTACTCGATCTCAAGTCTTTCAGGCTTGTGGGCTAACAGGGTAAGCAAGTTGTCAGTCTCATATATCCGTATATATGCTGGTGTACGCTCCTCATTAGTATTCCACCTTATCACAGTTATTGTTATTGGTATTTTTGTTTCAAAAACCATGTTGAAATTAACAGTTTTACCCCCTACCTTCTGCGTTTTACTCGCAACCCCAAGAATTTTTTCCTCGTTTACCTCTATACGAACAAATTTAGGCTTGTACCTGATGAACGTGTTTAAATCCACCTCTCCAACATTAACTTCCCCACTAGCCTCCACCATCCCACCCAAAAAAGAAATAATTTAATTTAGAGGTATGTTTGGAATAACAAGCAGGCTTCTAAACTGCGGCGGATTAATAACTTCAAACACTTTCACGTTTAAGGCTTTCGACACCTCATAAGCCTCCTTGGAACTGAATATAGTTATTGATGTGGAGTGGTTAGATATGCAGTACATGGGGTACTTGCTATGTAGCTTAACTACTTTAGCCTTCCTGATAAGAATGTTAATATTACTACTCACATCTCTAAGCAAAACCTCCATGAAACCACCCAAAAAAGATTAGCTTATGGGGTTTGCAGTTTTTCCAACTGTTCTAATGCTTTCCCAATTTCATTTTGCATCTCATCATTATATAGAACTGCCTTCTTGTTGAGGCTGTGGTAAAAATTATGAATCACAAGCCTCCTCTGATAGTTTCCACTAAGCGATGTGAAAACGCTATAAACTAAGCTTTCTCTTATATTTCTCTTTAAGTCTTCATTTAACATCCCCTCCAGCATTAAACCACCTAAAAAATAATGATTTTATGGTTTGCTACTCTAAATCCAGAATTGCCAGAACTATATCCTGGTAAACTTCATCGTATGCTGTTACAACCCCCTCAGCGTTTAAAGCATCACTAATGAATTCTCTAATTCTCTTCTTAACCTCCTCTTCGCCATGTCCTCCAACTTCATCCCTAATAAGGTTGAAGATTTCATCAATATTTTCGGCTTTAATCAATTCCCAAACTTTACCACTTAGAGAATCCCTTAAAGCTTCCCACGTATATGCTTCCCAAGTTGTTGTTTGAATTAATGTTGGAATAAACTCATACGTCATATCTTACCACC
>NZ_JANGFQ010000104.1:0-2167 GCF_024707025.1 Candidatus Culexarchaeum yellowstonense | reverse complement strand
CTCTTGACTGGTGCTTTAAGGTATGGTGAAACTTATCATTTGGAGTTTCCAATGGGTTATGATTCAACATATGTTGGTAAATCATATTTTTGGGTTTCAGGGTTTACTAGTGATGATGGTGTTTTGGTCTTTAATTTCATGGTCGTCGCCCCCTCTAATGATTTTCCTCAGTAATTTTATGGTGAAGGGTGTCATGAGAATTGGCTTGAAGGATTTGGCTGTAAGCATCCTCTTGCTCATATCCTCATTCATTCTAGTTAACAAATTGCTGAATCCAACACCTATACAGATAATTGTGACTGGTGAGGGTCAACCTATAGTGGTTAGGGAATTTGTGACTTATACTCTAATTGACGTTATTGTGGTTGTTGCATCCACGATTATAGTTTGCATGACCTCCTTCTACATACTATTCTCAACACGTTTGGAGGGGAAAGCATTAAACCCCTCTAACTCCATAGAATCCGACATTAAATTTGCATTACGTCTCTTAGAGGGAGATCAGAAGAAGATTTTCCTTTTAATCGTTGAGTCTGGTGGTAGCATTCTGCAGAGTGAGATAGTTGAGAAAAGTGGATTCTCCAACGCTAAAGTTACGAGAATTTTAAGTGAACTTGAATCTAAAGGGCTTATAATTAAACGTAGGTATGGTATGACGAATAAAATTGAAATTAATAGGGAGATGCGAACTGTAAAATAGCATAATTTCACAACTGTTTAGCTTGTTTAATTCTCCTGAGAAAGGTTAAAGCCCATTATTGTAGTTGATAAATGACAAATAAGTATTGCAAAATCATCAAGTGAGGAAATAAAATCATCCTCAAAATTGCTTAATTAATAATTACTTTGGAATAATGCTTTCTTTAATAAATTTTAAGTTTTGATGGGTTTATGTGATTTTGCAATGCTTAAGACTCTTTCAACAGTTACCTTTGCAAGTCTTACGAGGGCTTCGCATTCCGGTATATAGTTGACTGCTGATTTATCGAATAGTATGTTGCTTGATGGTGGCATTTCCTCATCGCCAACCCATATTACCAGTATTATTGGTACTTTTGGTAGGGCGTATATCTTTAATGCCATATCACCATAATCTACAATTTCACATCCAAGTATCTCTGCAACTTTACGTAGCGGTTCTGGATTTCTACCAAATCCCTCTTCAAACTCTTTACATACACTCTTAAATGCTGGACAGTGTTTTAGAGCGTATTCTCCATATGCCTTGAATAATTCTGTGAATGAAGCGTATTCTCCAGTTTCCCCAACATCTTCTGTTGCTTGGGAATGTATGTATAATACATAGTATATTTCGCCTTTCCTATCATCTTCAACCTCCTCGTTTAGAATTTCATCATATATCTTCCCATTCTCCAATGATAATTTGAATCCTAGGAAGCGGATTTCCTTCCCCTTCTCAAATCCAAATCTCCCAGCAAGACTTTTGACATTATCCTTAACTTTATTCCAATCCTTCCAGTATGAGAGGAGTGCCATGGGATCACCAATCCCCCATTAATCTATCAACTTTATATTCCTTGCTATTTCCCTTGCCGCCATTACCGCTGGGCTGTTGCTTGGTAATTCCAGTATTGGCTTCCCATTCACACTATATTCCAGTATCATTTCATCTTCAGGTATTATCCCTGCAAATTCATATCCAACCTTCTCAGACCATTCACGCAGTTTTCCTTCGCTGGATTTTGGCAACCTATTTCCAACAATATACATGTGTTTAGCTTCTATATTTACTTCCCTTACCAATTGTTTGATCTTTTCAGCTGTTTTGAAGCTCATCATTGATGGATCTACCATTACTATCAGAGTATCCACATACCTATCTGTCCTTCTACTTAAATGTTCCAATCCAGCTTCCATATCCATTAATACAACACTGTAATTCTTTACTAATTTGCCAGTAATTTTTGTTAATACTGCGTTTATGTAGCAGTAGCATCCCTCCCCCTCCCCCCTACCCATGGATAGGAAGTCGAAGCCATTTGCCTCCACTATTGCCCTATAAACCCAATATTCTATCAATGCATCTTTAGAGAATCCCACAGCCACCTCCACATCATCCACTTTACGCCTAAACTCTTCAACTATCTCTGCAATGCTCTTCTCAACATTTACACCTAATAATTCGTGTAGATTCATTGCTGGATCG
>NZ_JANGFQ010000108.1:0-2169 GCF_024707025.1 Candidatus Culexarchaeum yellowstonense | reverse complement strand
AGACCAATTTTGGGTTGAGGATAAATTTGGAGATAAAGTGAGGGCAAAGGTCCTATACGATTATCGAAACTTAATGGTTGACGAATACGTCAAATATCTAATTGGAGTAGAGGATAGGGGGATGAGTGCTCAACATACAAATTGGATTCCAAGGGAAAGTGGTGGTAGAGATGCTTCACACTTCCTCTCATCTTCACAAAAGTTTTTAGGGGCAATGGTTGTGGTAGGTGAAGCTGTTAAGACACTTCCTCCACCTCCACCCATTGTTGTGGAGGAAGTTGAGCGGAAAGCCATGGAATATGCAATGGATTTTGAAAAAAGGAACCAGAGAAGCCCTGAAGATGTGAGCAAAATAGAGCATTATGACATTAGAAGCATAGATTCAAGGACTGGTGAAGTAAGGTTTATAGAGGTGAAGGGTAGATGGGATCTCGACATAATTGTTGAGCTTACTGAGACGGAATATGAATATGCGAAGAAGCTTGGCGATAACTATTGGCTCTATATAGTTTATGGATTCTCAACAGGTAGTCCAAGGTTATTGGCGATAAGAGATCCTGTGAATAAAGCTAAGTGGAATACGGTTGAAGTAAAGAAATATCGCTTTATGGGAGTACGATGAGGTTATGAGTCAGCAAAGAGTGTTTGAACATAGTTATGGTAAAGTGAAGATTAGAGTTTATGGTGGATTAAATGAAATTGGTGGAAATTGTGTTATCGTAGAGGATGAAGATAGGAAGATAGTTTTCGATAATGGCATTAGATTCTCTGTTCTTAGAAGACTGTATGGTGGGAGGATAGAGCCTCTCGGTCCTTTAGAGTTACGTGCAGTTGGAGCAATACCACCATTGGAAGCACTTCAAGGGGCTTCAGCCATCTATATTTCACATCTCCATCTAGATCATACTGGGCTACTCGGCTCCATCACCCCTGAAGTAGGCATAAAGATTCCAAGTACAAGAGTTCTGGAGAATACGTTGATGTCATGGTATAGAAAGCCTGGAAGCTGGTTAGCCTATGTTCCACCAGACTACACAGCCAAAATTGAAGAGGCTACTTCGGGGAAGGAAGACGAAAATAGAGTGATAGCATTACCGGTAAGTCATAGCTGCTTCCCAGCCTACTCCTTCCTATACACTGGGAGTGATGCAACCATATTTTATAGTGGAGACTTGAGACTTGACCCCTTAATCAATATAAGTCATCGGCTAGATGAAGTTATGAGGGGTGTGGGTGTCGATAAAGTGGATTTAGCATTAATTGAGGGAACAAACTTTAGTGCAGATCACACACCAGCAACGGCGTCCACATTTAGAGATTACATATCCCTTATGCTAAGGGAATATGAGCTTGTATCCGTCTCGATAGATCCACTAGATTTAGAGGCCTTCATGGCAATACTAGACTTATCAATGTTAATGGGGAGAAATCTGGTTATAGGGTCTGAAAGACTGTTATGGGCTATAGAAGAAGTTGAGAAAATAATGCCAGAAGCACTTGACAAGATATATGTTAGTGAAGAACTTGAAATCCCCACACCATTACTACTTAGAAACATAAGTTTAGCCAATGAGGTTTTTAAAGATCCAAAGAGCTATGTAGTCGCAATTGAACCGGTAGGACTTCTCCAAATATTCAGGAAATTGAAGATAAGTGGAGAGACTCCAGATTTAGCAGGCTCAGCAGTTGTTTTAATGGACCCTGAACCAAGAGAATCAATAAAGGAGGTTGAAGAGGGAGCTTTAAGAACATGGCTTAAAACCTTTGGAATACAAGCCTTTAGACTTAGATTATCTGGACACTACCTACCACATCAATTCCGCAACATAATTGAAACAATAAAACCAAAAGAAATCATTCCAATACATACAGAAGAAGCCAATCTAATGATTAGGCTGTTTCAAAGGTTTAGGTGAAAAAGGCTTAGAGTTTTATGCTTTAATCATCAAAATAAGTTGAAGATTATGATGGATGATAAAGTAGTTTATAGTTTATAGCGTTTGGCGAATAGTTTCGATTAAAATATTGTCTCTAATTGAAGTGCAAAAAGTCATAAATTTTTGATTTTTATAAAATGTTATTGGGTTAACTTTATGGAAGGAAGCATTTTAAAGCAGAAAGTTTCTGAATATTTTAAAAGATATGGATATTTAGTTGAGTTGGATGAGA
>NZ_JANGFQ010000203.1:0-2169 GCF_024707025.1 Candidatus Culexarchaeum yellowstonense | reverse complement strand
GAGTTCCGCTACGCAGTAGCTGGCTACCTAGGACTCTCAGAAATACTCAAGAAGATGGACGCACTCATAGAGGAACAGCACAAGCTGTGGGAAAATCAGAACAGATTGTGGGAAAACCAGAACAAATTGTGGGAGGAGGTTAGGAGTTTGAGGGAGGATCAGCATAGGTTATGGGAAAACCAGAACAAACTATGGGAGAACCAGAATAGGCTATGGGAGGAAATTAAGAGCTTAAGAGAGGGACAAAACAAACTATGGGAGAATCAGAACAAACTATGGGAAGAAGTCAGAGCATTGAGAGAAGGACAAAATAAATTATGGGAGGAGGTCAGGAGTTTAAGAGAAGGACAAAACAAGTTGTGGGAGGAAGTTAAGAGTTTGAGGGTGAGTCAGAGTAGGTTGGAGGTTAGTATGGGTTCGTTGGGTAGAAGATTGGGTAAGGATATGGAGAAAATGATACTTAATATTTATAAGGATCAGTTGATGCAAATCGGTGTAAATCCGGATAAGGCTAAAAGGTTCAAGTATATTGATGAGGAGGGGAGGTTTGGTAGGAAGGGTAAGGAGTATGAGTTTGATATAGTTGTTAGTGATGAGCATACGGATGTGTTAGAGGTTAAGGCGCACACGGAGAAAGAGGATGTTGAATGGTTCTATGAGAATGTTGAGAGCATAAAAACACTGTTTGACAAACCTTTAAGGAGAAAGATTATAGTAACTGTTAATATAGATGACGATGCGTTAATTAAAGCAAATGAATTAGGTATTAACGTTATATACGGAAATGTTATAAAAGAATAGGATAAGAATTTAATTTCACTATTCTGTTAGAAAAAAGATTTGGAATATTCTCTTTATTTGTGGGATTTTGTCGAAATCTTCATAGTTTGAGTATATGAAGGTATGTCTTGACGCCTAGCGTTTATGACTTCTACCATCTTAATTCAGAATTGTTGAAGAAGATGTTTACAAAATAAGTATATGGCTTGATCAGCTCAGATGAGGGAATTTCTAAGCGTCCCTCTAGGAGCTATTTTGTCAATATAAATTGGAATATACGGGAATTCTTATAAACGTTTTTTAAAAAGAAGTTATCACTTCTCTAAAGAATGATAGCTAATTTTTTCACAATTAAGCGTCAAAGCAGAAAAACTTCATCTTGCATAATGAAGTAAACTTAAAAAACGTACCTCATAGAAAGTTAGAGTAAGTATATGAATTTTCCTAACGTCTATTTTATCAACGTAATCCAAGAGCGAATATAAAGCTGAAGCATCAAATAGAAATTCCTTATCTTTCATCTCGACTCTCTCTAACAGCCCTTACCCAGTCTTCCTCACTTACATCTCTCATCAATTCCTTAATTTTCATAGCTATCTTCTTAAGTTCTTCCTTCTCTTTATCCCTTATCGCACCCTCTAAAGCTTCTTCCACAACCTCTCTGATATTAATTCCTATCATCTGCCTTAAATATGATTTTGTAACTGGTTTTTGATTGTTGCAAGATTCAATAAAAAATGCTATTATTCTGTTCATCCTGAGAAACTTTGAGCATGCCAACTTACTTAAAATAAGATCAAGAACACCTAAAAATCAATCACAACATTCTTATTTAAGAGCGAAAATTAAATATTAAGGGAAAAACAAGTTTGGGCATAGTTAGACAAGATCTGCTGGTTAAGGGCGATAGGAAAGAGATGAGGCTAAATGTGTTATTTGATAGTGGTGCTTCCAGATCACTCATCAAAAGTGATGTTGCCAGAGAAATTTCCACGCCGAGGAAGTTGCTCATTTAAGGGGAGTTCACGGTAGCTGATGGACGAAAAATTATATGCACACACTTCTGCGATTTAATAGTTGAGATCGAAGGGAAAAGGATAGGTATTGAAGCCTTCTTAGTTGATGATCTGCCAGTCCCCCTCATTTTCGGAGCCTTGGATATGGAAGCCTACATGATTAAACTAGACTTAGCCAAAAGAAAACTTGACCTATCAGAATTCACAGGATACATGCTAGCACTTTAATGAGGATAAAATCCTCTTCAAAAGTAAGCAAAAGAACTAATGGGTAGTAGAGGGAGATTATTTATTTTGCCGGGGTTTAAGCCTCCACTCTTATAAATGGGGTTAATGTCGCATACATCACTCATTACTATTGCCTTAGAGAAGA
>NZ_JANGFQ010000207.1:0-2201 GCF_024707025.1 Candidatus Culexarchaeum yellowstonense | reverse complement strand
CGTTCATGAAACTCACAATGACCATACAAGGTATGACATTAAAGTTTATTTATGTGTTGTGTCAGATACCCCTGGGATTCCTCATAAATCAGTGGACATAACTCTCATCATCCAAAAAGGCTATATTGTAAACTAAGAGAAAAAGTTTACGTAAATAGGGTCATCAAATTTAATGTAACTGGGGATAAGATTTGTTTCCAAAATATGCGGCTTTAGTTAAGAATCTACGTGGAGTGGTGCTACTAGATCCAGAGGAGGAGGGAGCATTAGAATCGGTTAAATGGCTTTCAAAGAGGTTTAAGTATAGGAATCTTGGGTTAACGCCATCAATATGTGAGAAGTATAGCGATAAACTAAGAGAGTTTATGGGTAAACCATTTAGGGAGCTTACATATCCAATTGAGGCTATAAAAATCTTGGTGGAAAGGCTTGTAATAAAGGGTTTATGCAGGGAGATTGCTGAGCTGCTGACATTTTCATCCACATACATATCCCCAGCAATAGTAATCGGTGAAAAGTATAGGTCTGAAGTGGAAGGTAGTGCTGTGGAAACCGTTAAGATTTCAAGAGAGCTAAGCTTAGCAGAGTGGAAGCTACACTTGAGGATAGCAGACTACTCCGTACTAGACTTCCATGAGAAATGCGTTGAAGAAGCATTACAAGCCATTGAAAAACCACATACCACTGAAATCATCCTTAATGGTAGGAGGGGGAGAATCTTAAGGGATAAGAAGAGGTTTTGGAGGATTTCATCAGATCAAGGTAAACCATTAATATACTACATAGATAACCTAGCAATAGCACATAATCTCAAAATAACTGAGAGGGGAAACCCTGATTGGGCAGCAGCCCTAAGCATAATAGTGGCTATAAGCATACCAGCGAAGATGAGTTAACATCATAACTACAAATCCCATTCATAGTGAATGAATTTAAAGTCAAGTTTAAGTCTTAAGTTTTACTTTCCGTTTTCTTCTCTTCTCCCTTCATGATCTCATATAAAATCCCTTCTTCAGATAGTATTAGAACGGCTCCGCACTTTAAACATCTATAGTACTTGTTTGATCCCCTCTCCCCCCTTTGCTCACCTAGAAATTCAACTTCACCATGAGGACATTTCGCCACCATTACCTCCTCCACTTCATACTACTCCAATGGAAAATTTTAGCCTTTCTCATTCTTGAATACGAGTTTTAGATGCTAAAGAATTATCTAGAATACTGCAAAACATATGATAGTAACGGTTATTTCATTTTAGCTTACAAATTTAATCATCACAATACAGTTGAATATTCGTTTGAAATTGGATGCTCATCCGAGGATTGCTAATTTAACCACCCACACTCATTTGAGAATAGAATTTCTTAACTAGATTTATGAAGTAATCCCAATTCCAGAATTTTCCGGGATCGCTGTGATGATTTATTCCACCTCCAAGTTTTGGATTCTTAGGGTCTGGGACTTGATTATGCCCAATTATCCCGCTACCATTGGTGGGATCTTCAGGTGCAATTCCCTCCCAATGTATTATTGTAATGTTATACTTTCTGCATAGGTATGCAACTAGCTTTGCGGATGCAATGTACTCTTCATCTGTGAACATGTTTTTATCCGCGAATCCAGCATGTTCAATGCCTATGGAGTAGACATTATACTTCCAGTTTCCAGCATGCCAAGCAATATCCTTCTCCCTAACCATTTGATATATCTTCCCATTATAATCGATTACGTAATGTGCACTCACCTTAGCCTTCTCATTCTGAAACCAATTTAAAGCGTCATCAGCAGACCCCTCAATGCTATGGATCACAATCCACCTCACATCACGAGCACAATCACTTTGAGAGAAATTATTATTGTTTGCAGGAATCCATATTGCATCACCATAATCTGTAAGGACTTCACCTACCCTATGATATGGAAAGTTTAGAGTTGAAATCATAAATACCACCACAATACAAATTAATGTACCGAAAAACACTTTAAACATTCCCCTCATATGGATATCAATAAACAATAAGTTTCTGTGGAAAGTTAAAAATTTTAGGAATTCAATTGATAGAAGGTTGATTGTCTGGGAAACCTTAAATAAATTATTCATCAATATTTTTTGGAAGATGATCTATGATTTTAAAGATTCATTATTGGATGATAATACCACTTACAATAATGATATTGTGCTCCACACAGAATGTTTATGC
>NZ_JANGFQ010000122.1:0-2209 GCF_024707025.1 Candidatus Culexarchaeum yellowstonense | reverse complement strand
TCCTAGCCATAATAATCGCCTCATCAACATAAGATGAAAACTTCCCCTTCAACTCATTCAACCTCCGCATAAACTCATCCCTAGAATAGGAAATAGCAAAATACTCTAACACATGAAGAGCATCAACAGAACACCTAATCTTCAAATCACTCACACCAACACCGCGAACCTCCAAAAGCTCACCTAACTTAGACTTCTCAGAAGATACAGGTTCCATAAGAATAAGAGTCTTAGCCCTAGCAACATTAGCACCTTTTTCTTCCTCTTCTTCATCCTCTTCACTAGGCAAAACACTACCACTACCATACTTTAAAATTCTCCATTTAACCGCATCATTCAAATCTAATAATGTACCAATAGAGATAATCCTAGCATCCGTACTCTCCAAAATTTTTCTTTTAGCACCACCAAAAGCCACCTTCACAATAAGATAAAACATACTATCAGCACTTTTTACAGTTTCCTTCAAATCAGCCTTTTCAGATAAAGCCTTCATCAAACCTAAATAAGACGCAGGATACACATAGTTCTTCACTAAATCCTTAGTCCTAATAACTCCCATACTTCTAACCTCTTTATATCCAGTCGCCACAGAAAGCGCACTAACAAAAGCACCAATAATAAGATCCCTACCAACAATACCTTGCTCAATGAGACTCCTAGAAACTTCTTCGCTCTTTTCAACCATCCTATCATAAAGCTCAGAAACATCAATGGAACCCGAAGCACCCTTCCTCCATACAACAACGATACTTGTATCCATAGAAAGCTTACCTCTAGAAACAACACTCTGGGCTGACTCAGTTGTTATGGAAAAGGCGTTCGTAATTTTTAAACCAGCGTGTTCCCATCCAGCTTTTAGCAGAGCTTCCCATGCGTCAGGGCTTGCATGGGCATAATATGTGATTAATAAGCCATTATCCTTTAATTTTGATGCCATTGTTATGAATGACATGCTTAGAAGATTTTGAAAATGTTCAACACCTTTTTCATAACTGACATTACTACCAAGCCTTGGTGGATTAAGACTTACTTCACTTAAGGCGTACTTTTCCCATTGTGTAGATATTTCAATCCAATTACTTCCAACTTTTTCAAAAAATGCTTCTGGAATAAACCTAGGAACTAGTTTATTTCCGTTAACATCACTTAATGCCCTCTTCAACCAGACATAATAGAAGTCACTAAGTTCAGCATAAGGAACATCATCATAATAAGGCGGATCAGTTACAATTAGATCAAACTTCTCATTAGAATCAAGCTTGCTCAATACAGTAGCATCATCAAGCAAAACTCTAACTTTACCAGAACTACCAGAAATGAGATAAGATAAGCCTTTAGAAATAGAGCTTAGCGATCTAGTGAATGAACCTAATATATTAATTGTGGATATCAATTCTATCCAGTTCCAAGTCATTGCAATACCTCTAAAAGCTAAAGATTCACGAATAAACATCAGTGTAGGGTGTGTTGATGTAACTATTGAGTTGTAATTAACATGTTTACATAGTGCTATTGCTAGGTATGTTGTTATTGCTTCTGCGTATTTGTGTGCTTCTTCTTGGCTTAATCCGTCTTTGATTTTTTCCTGCTCTATTTGTTTACCTGCTTCGCGTATTAGCTTGACAAGTTTTACGAGTGTTAGGAGCTGGCGCGGATTAAAGAGCTTATACCACTCGGTCATAGTATAATTTATAGGTTGCAGGTATCCACCTATTGCCTGCGTTCCATAAGGGGCCAGTTTTTCTTTTGGTATATCTGGATTATCTGATTCTAGCAATTTTACTATTTCCTTTCTTGCTAGCTCAAGTTTTTCTTGGTCTTTTTCTGTGCATGGTTCGAATTCTAAATCTCCTTGTTTAATTTTAACTTTGACAAGCAATCTTTGTCTTGCCGGCACTTCGTTTATCCATGGTGGGAGTTCTGTGTTTGTGCCATAGCCTATTTCCTTATTGTAGAGTTCAAGGGCATATTTCACGTAGCTTTTAAGTCTGCTTTTGATGTCTTTTGGTAGGTTATTTGTTTCTGTATAGTGTTTTCCTGTGTGTGGGTCTATTTGTGCTATTGTTGAGCCGCAGTGGAGGCATATGGCTTGTTCTCTTCTTGCGTTTATGTTTGGTTCTGGTACTCTGTATTCTTTGTTTTCGATGGTTATTTTGTTTTTTTCTATTTTTGCGTTTTCTAGTTTTTGTTTGTTGTTAATGTCTAT
>NZ_JANGFQ010000236.1:0-2209 GCF_024707025.1 Candidatus Culexarchaeum yellowstonense | reverse complement strand
CATGAATGGATAAGTTGAAGGAAGAGTTCCTTAAACTTTTGGATAGGGATTTGGAGTTTAGGTATGCTGTTGCTGGCTATTTAGGTTTATCCGAGATTTTGAAGAGGCTTGATAGATTGGAGGAGGGGCAGAACAAACTGTGGGAAAACCAGAATAGACTTTGGGAAGAAGTCAAGAGCTTAAGGGAGGGGCAAAATAAGCTTTGGGAGAATCAAAATAAATTTTGGGAAAATCAGAATAGACTTTGGGAGGAAATAAAATCATTAAGAGAAGGACAGAACAAATTATGGGAGAATCAAAACAAATTGTGGGAGGAAATCAAAGCTTTGAGGGAAGGGCAAAATAGGTTATGGGAAAATCAAAACAAACTCTGGGAAGAATTGAAATCATTAAGAGAAGGACAGAATAAACTATGGGAAGAGGTCAAAGCATTAAGAGAAGGACAGAATAAGCTGTGGGAAAATCAGAATAAATTGTGGGAGGAGGTTAGAGGCTTAAAGGTAACTCAAGCTAGACTTGCAGCAACTATAGATAGGTTGACAATCACCATTGAAGAGGAGAGTCTTGATGTGGTGGGGAGGAGATTGAAGGATGAATTGGGATTGGATATAAAGCTTGGCAGAATTTTTGTTGATGATAAGGAGATAAACATTTATGGTTCATCAGATGACATTTGCGTGATAGGTGAAGCAACTGTTAGGCTTGGGAGAAGATTGGTGGAAGAATTGGAGGAGAAGATAAAGTTCTTAAGGGAAGTGAAGCCTGAGTTGATCAAGCCCAAAATTATAAAGGTAATCTATACTGATTATGCAACTCCAGAAGCAATAGATCTTGCAAAGGAGTATGGAATATGGATTTTAAATTGGAAGGGGGATATTACGCCTAGGAAGATTCACTCGTGAAAAACCCTCTCATTTTATTGGAGTTGTTGAAGATTTAGTTGCGGATGCAATTATAGGATTGAACATCATGGAAAGTTATGGAATATACATTGAGGGTGATGAGATAAAGTTTAAGCATATACCACCAACATCAATGATAGTTTGAGGGTAAACCTATTTAAACAACAATCCCCTCCACGATGTTTAAGCGTTAGGCTTTAATATTCCACTTTAAACTAGGATTCTTGTGAAAGATGGGTTTATTGAATTCTATGATTTTGGAGTTATGGTTGTAAATGGTAAACGTTATACGAGTGACCTTATAGTTTTCCCTGAAACTGTTCTAAGTGGATGGTGGAGGAGGAAGGGTCATGAAGTCTGCGTGGAAGATTTAAAAGAGGTTTTCAATAAGACTCCCCTTCCGGAAGTGTTGGTTATTGGTACAGGCTACTCTGGGCTTGTAAAAGTTCTGCCAGAAGTTGAAAAAGCTTTGAGAGAAAGAGGGGTAAAGCTTATAACTCAACCTACAAGTGAAGCTTACAAAATCTTCAATGAACTTTTAAGGGATGGTAAACGAGTTGTTGGCGCTTTCCACTTAACATGCTGAAACCCATATAATGGGGGTAAATGGCTTACGAAAACTTTCCACGTATCTATCTATTGTGAAGGTTTAAAATGGAGAGTTTAATCAAATATTTTAGTGGTTGAAATGCTAATTTTGAAATATGTGGAAGTGAATATTGATGGAAAGATTTCCAGGCTTTTAGCATTATTTGATTCTGGCTCGAATTTCACAATTATGGGGTATGGGAGGTTGAAGGAGCTTTTCGGGCGATGTTAAATTTAAATTTTTAAGTAAACCTAGGGAGGCTTCACTCTTAAATGGGCAAAAGATATTGATTGATGATTATGTGGATTCACAAATACTAATCGATGGATACTTGATCGAAGATAGAATCTATTTGACGAGGAATATTGTTAAAGAGGTTGTTTTGGAGGGTGAAAGGAGATTACTACCAGATTTGATAATTGGAGCACCAACTCTAGAAACTTGGGGGCTTGAACTCAATTTGAAGGATGGAAGGATAATTCAGAGAGGGAGTTTCATAATTTGAGATTAATGGTTAACGGATACTTCAAGTATAACTGTTTCCATATTAATATGGTCTACATAATTAAAGCTATTTTTATTCGTGAATAGGTTAAGTGAATTGATATGCATTTTGCTGTTCGTTTAAAGGTGATTTCATTTCACTTTAACACTTTTCAGTTTGAAGAAGGCTATGGAGGTAATTATCCATGCTATGGGCATCACCATGAAGAATCCA
>NZ_JANGFQ010000114.1:0-2218 GCF_024707025.1 Candidatus Culexarchaeum yellowstonense | reverse complement strand
CTATTAAACGTAATATCTTCAAACCAACTTAAAGATCTATTAAACAAATCTAATCCAATCGGAGTTAAGTAACATGGACATGTAAAATAGTTACCCAACAAAATGATTGCTAAGATTACTATTGAAAAAATGGTTATGTATTTCTTGTTTAAGTATTTCCTCATAGCGATCACTTTAACTTGGTGGCATTACTATGAATGTTATGTCCATCGTGGCGTATGCATACGCGATGTCTACCGCTTGACTACTTTCTGGCGATATAATGCCTTCACCCTCAATGGGATTCCTCCCAAGGAGACCCCCTTCAACCCATATGGAGAATGAAGCAGTCCAAGTCAACCTACAAGTAACCTCATAAGTATGATTTCTGGGAAGCCCAGAGGTAGGGACGAATACAACTTTGGTGTAAAATTCGCTTAGGTCTCCACTACCATAGACTGTAATTGTGCGACGGCTGTACCCAACGTTAGTTACAGTTGATGAAAATTTGATTGGAATTGGAAATGTAAAGTACTCAAATACTCCTTGAGCGATATCCAATAATAAGTTGGCAATTGTATCTTGATCTGCTGAGCCTTTAGGTCTAACCCAAGGATTATCGAATTCTATACTTTCTAGAATGCTTGGGTCTGTGTATTCTGTTTGTGTTGTTAAGTCTTTTATCTTTATTACTTCTATTTTGTATGTTATTACGTTTGGCTCCGACCACCATTGTTGTCCTCCACAATACCATGATGTCGTTCCCTCAGTACCACCCATATATATTACCCCATAATCACCATATCTAAAGGAGGGATCCCACTCAGCAGCCCATGCAAAGTATCCTATTGTATGGTAGTGGTATGTCCCTCCGGGAGGGTATATGTGGCCCCATGTGACATATGTGCCGCCACTATTACTTTGCTGAGCATAGACGTTTCCGCATAGTATTGATATTGCGAGAATTGCTATTAATGGTATAATGTATAGTAGTGAGGTTTTCCTAACCCCTTTCATTTAAGGGGGCACCTCAAAAAATATTACAGGAAAAAGTGATATATGTATATATTGACAAATAAAACTGTTTATTACTCTGGTATTATAGTTATTGGAATCATTAAACTTCCACTATAGACTTTTACATGGAATCCAATAGTTATGTATTCGAATTTGCTATACCATATCTCAGCGTATGGGTTTATGATTACATGAACTGCATAGTCAATACGTACATACAAAGTTTTTGGAAGATAATCGTGTATGTATTTAATATCATAATAAAAACGTGTTAAATTAAATGAAGATATCTTAGAATCGTAAAAAGATATCTTAGATTTGGAACCAGTATAGGCGTATATGTGTATGTTTGTATCATTATAGTAGTCGAATAACGTAACCCCCTCAATATCTATGGCGAACCCCTTTACCAATGGATTATACGTTTTCTCACTTATCTTCTCAACTAAAACGATTATCATGATAATTTCTTGTGGATTTGTTATGTGTATTGGCGCATAGAAGTATGCAATTAACCCAAAATCAGCCTCGCCAAGAAAACCACTATAATGAACAACCGTACTATTAAATTTGATGCGGCTTTTTCCACACCAAATCAAGATTGCATTAAATTTATCGAATCCAGCTGAAATAATATAGTCTGGGCATGTGAAAAAATTATACAACAAAATGATGCTTACAATTATTATTGAAAGAATGGTTATGTATTTTTTGTTTATATATTTCCTCATGATTATCACTTCATGAGGAAATGAGCAAACTCATTATAAAATTTTGTTTGGAAAGCAATATATATATCGGTGAAGGTTTTCATTCAAGGAAATGGGCTTTCCCACATTTCTTTTGTGATGTGGGTGTGTTGAATTTTGGGTTTTGGTGGGCGTTTAGCTTAAGTATTCCCTATTATTGTAAGGGTAATTGGGATGTTTTGTGGGTGTGTATGTATGGTTTTAACGTTTAAGTTTGGTTTTGTTGATTTGGAGCTTGTGGAGGGTGATATAACTCTCATCGAGGCTGATGCCATAGTTAATGCTGCAAATCCATATCTTGAGCATGGTGGGGGTGTTGCGAGGGCTATTGTCCGTAGGGGTGGAGATATAATTCAGGAGGAGAGTCGTAGGTATGTGAGGGAGCATGGTCCTATACCTGTTGGTGGTGTTGCAGTTACATGTGCAGGTTCCCTTAAGGCAAAGTATGTTATTCATGCTGTTGGCCCAAAATG
>NZ_JANGFQ010000200.1:0-2225 GCF_024707025.1 Candidatus Culexarchaeum yellowstonense | reverse complement strand
AGCTCATTCTTCAGATGCTTTGGTATATTTAACTGTGGTTTCTGCAATCATCTATCTAATATTTTTTGAGCATCGTTATAACATTATTAATGTTTCATTAAAGTTATTATTGTGTTTTTTTCTTGGCGCTATAATCGTCTTTGCTATACATTCCTCCCTTTTTCTACGTTTACCTTCAGCACTTTCTGGCCCATTTAATCAAATTGTATTTGCTTCAAATGAATTTATCTTATATCTTTTGAGAGAAATTCCTTTACTGCTGAACTTTTACTTATATAGTAATGAAAATGTTTTTGCTTTAATTCTGTTTATTACTACATTCTTCCTTGCAGGATTATATTTTTTGAAAAGAAAGCTGGGGTTTGGCATTTTTCCCTTTGCTTGGCTTTTTTTGATAATCGTTGTCAGCTTCTTTTCAACTAATGCTTGGCGTTTTGCTTTATTGTCTTTTATACCTTTTTGTCTTCTTATTCCGTTAGTTTACGAAAAAGTTTTGTTACCTTTGGGGAGAAGAATGGTGTATGCCATGCCTTCTGAAAGATTTAAAAAGATTTTTAAGATTTTGCTTATCATCTTTTGTTTTCTGATGCTTTATCTTTCAAGTTATAGCAATGTTATTGTTCCTATTTATGCCTCTTCTTGGAGTAGGCCTCAGCAGGAGGGCTTTTACGAGTGTTTGGTTTGGTTTAAAGATTATTCTGAGTCTGATGCTGTTGTTGTGAGTGTTGGTGGTGGTAATTATATGCGTTTTCTGCTTGTGGTTGCTAATAGGACTTTTTTGGATTCTTTACCTGGTTCGGTTCCAGAAACGGTTTATGACATTTTGAAGAATTATAGTAATGGTTATGTTGTTGTATGGAATCGTCTTCACCCATATAATGGTTCCTTCTACTATGTTGATTTGTACAAGAATAGTAGTTTGTTTAGGGAGGTTTGGGCTAACCATGAAGTTACGGTTTTTAAACTTGTTAAATGAAATAGTTTACTGTTATGTAGGAGTACATGATTGCTAGTGTTCCGAATATTGCTTGGATTGTCCAGCATTTTTTTACAACTGTTTTCTCGTCTGTTGGCTTTTTGTACATGAATATGCTCCATAGTGAGCAGATTTTTTGTGATATTATTTTGTTGTCTTCTGTTGTTGTGCCTACCGTCCATTGGAATTTGTCTTTTGCTCTTAGTATGAAGTTTATTATGTATGGTGTGCATGCTATTATTCCTGCTGTTTTTATTGTTCCGACTATTATTGCTGAGGCTATTATGGCTCCTGTCATGTATGTGCCGCTGTTTCCTATGAATGTTTTTGCTGGGTAGTAGTTGTATTTTAGGAATGCTAGGAGTGATGCTGCTAGTATGGATAGTGTTATGGCTGATTCTTTTGAACCGTATATTGTTGCTGATATGGCTAGGCTTGTTGATGTTATTAGTCCTAGTCCTGCTTCTAGTCCGTTGAATCCTGCGTAAATGTTTACGCTGTTTGCTAGGAATGCTACGCCTAAGAGTGCTAGTGGCCAGAATGCTATTCCTAGATCTTGGGGTCCGAATGGTGTTAGTGTTACGAATGTTGAGCCTTTGTGGTATGTGAGGAAGGGTGTTCCTATTAGTATTGAGAAGAGTACGAGTGTTTTTTTGCTTAATGTTAGTAGGTCGTCTAGTAGGCCTAGTAGGCATGCTAGTGTTGCAGTGATATATATTAGCATTAGAGCTTTTGCGTCTAAATCGAGTATTCCGGCAATTGTTAGGGCGCCTGTGAATCCTAGGAGTAATGCTATTCCGCCTGCTGTAGGAATTTTTTGGTTTCCTTTCTTATGTAGGTCGATTCCTACAATATTTTTCTCCTCTAATCTCTTAGAAATGTATGGTGTTGAAATATAAACTGTTATAAAGGATATTGACGGTAGAAGGATTAAAGGTGTATATATATTCATCATCCAGGTAGTATAACAATAATTATTTATGAATATTAAATTTTGGGATTCTGAAAAAGATTATAAATTTTCTAAACACAATATTTGACAAGAGAACTGATGAAGACCATTAATGTACTTACAGAGGCATTTGCAATCATGTATGGTGGGGGAGAAAGATGGTTATACAATGTTAGTAAGAGGCTGATGGCCAAAGGTTTTGATCTGACAGTATATACTTTGGATGTAAAAGGCTGCAAAAATGTTTCTGGTAATATGAAGCTAGTGGGTTTAACACCAATTCCCCTTTATAATTTT
>NZ_JANGFQ010000217.1:0-2232 GCF_024707025.1 Candidatus Culexarchaeum yellowstonense | reverse complement strand
ACTCCCTAAAAAGCACATAAGCACAAAAACCCCTACCACCCAAAAAAGCCCTATAAACATCCTCAGAAACACTTTCAACCCTAACCTCACCAGTGGAAAGATTAACCCTAAGCCACCTACCATTAAACCCAAAAGGCAAAACAAAACACCCAAAACAAAATATGACAAACACACCACTTAAAACTTATGAAAAACAACACCCAAAATCCTCATCCAATCAAAGGATAAACTCCACAACCCTCCCCACAGCCTCATCCACCAATCCCTTAACATCATCTCAACTTATATCGGCAGATTTAAACTTGAAAACCTCCCTCCCCAAATATTCATTGAATAATTTGCAACCATACTTTATCAATGTCCATACCCTCAAATCCGTTTTAGACACCCTCCTCCACCTCCCAAGCATCTTCAACTTATCGAAATCCACTTCATCCCTCCTAAAATATAGGGTTGCGAAGGCATCCATGAAAGACCATTCAGCCAGGCAATCAACTATACAATGCTCCAAAGCCTCAACAAATAAACCATCAACCTCCACATACTCGTAAGGTATCCTCCTATGAAATTCAACCTCAAAATTCCAACCCATAACTTTCGCGAAAGCTTCCAAAGCCCTCCCATAAGATTTATCATCAACAGCTAAGTGGAAGACATCTCTATGAATGAAATCATAATTCCATATGCTTGCAGCAGTCTGCTTAACCACAACCTTAAACCCCCTATCCACAGCCAAAAACTCCCAAACATCCCTATAGCTTGTTGGAATCCAATACCAACCCCAAACCACACGCTTAACCACACCACACCTACTCAACCTATACAAATACTCCTTAGCCCTAGGATGAACCTTCCGCGCATAATTCAAACTAAACAAACTCCCAAACCAATCCCTCAACAACCTAACCCTAAAATCATCCAAATACATAAAGTCACCTTCAAAAATAAATTGGCATACAAACAATTTAAAACTCCCCCTCATCCCAACAAGTATAGAAAACCCATACCACTCCACATACCCAACTTAACGCTCCAGAGGGGTTAGCTAACCTATTGCAAGAATAAAAAGAGAACTAACACTAACAAACAATAGACTAACCCTCCTCACAAAACCAATAATAGTGTTTAAGAAGCGTTATAAAGGTTGCCTTAACCGATAATGATTTATCCTTCAAAGTACTTATAGAAGGCAATCTTGTTCATCCTTGAAGTCTTAATAACCTCCCTCCCCCATAAAGTCATTCAATTTATAGTCTATCAAGTAATCTAAAATTCTGAGCATAAGGGAGTTCCCAAAACTTAATTTAAAGCAAGTTGCATTCTTCAATTATCCCAATTAGAATTTAACATTATAGCTGCATCGTCTAGAAGCATTCTAGATTTCGGAGAAGAAATGAGGCGAAAATTGTTTGATCTAGCTTACTCCACATGAATTTCACGAAGCGTGCTATGTCGTTGATGATCTTGTTAAATTCAGCCCCAACAACTTCTTGAAGCTCTCTACAAACCTCCTCCAAACTTCCACGTTTAAGCATTTTCCTCTCATCCTCATCACAGTACTTACCAGTAACTTTACATAGAAACTCCTCAATATTCGGGTCAAATATTATTGCAATCAACCTCCTATCCCTCTTAAAAACCCCTACATGCAACCCATCTCCATACATTGCTTGCAACTCAAAATTCACATCTATATATCTCCTCGAAGGACCTATCTCATAATCTATGAATATGAGAATATGCTCATCACTTTTGAGATTTCCAAGACCCTTCTCAGCCTTCTTTATGACCTTCTCACGTCCCATCTTATAAGTATGATGAGCTTTAACTTCCAAACCAAGATTCCTAGCAACTGCCTCAGCGAAACAGGTATTAGCATAGCATTCAGCTAGCACCAGTCCTACCCTCAGCACCCTTAACAACCTCTACAGCATACTTCCCCAAAACTTCAGAGGGAGGTCCTAATAGCACATCCTCCATTGTAGCCAAATCCTTAGCCATCTTATCAACATCCAACATGCAGGCAGACGTAGAACCATCAACACCCCTATAAACATAATAAGTCCTCAAATTCTTCACACAATCCTGCAATCGTGAAACAAAGAGTGGATTATGAGTTGAAACAACAACATAAACATTACCCACAACCTTACCAATATGCTCCGCAAGCATGTTTAAAAAGTATGGGAAGACATGCGCCTCAGGCTCCTCAAGAAGCACCACAAACTTCTT
>NZ_JANGFQ010000193.1:0-2238 GCF_024707025.1 Candidatus Culexarchaeum yellowstonense | reverse complement strand
TCCGTTATTGTTGCTAAAGGATTTCTCCCTAAGGCTGTAAGTATCCTGTAATCTATTTCATCGAGTTCCTGCACCTCAGTTCACCACCATAGCTCTCACATGCTCTAACGGGCTTTGGTCGCTCTAGATGCTCTAGTCTATTCTTTTGGAAATCCTGGATCCCAGCCCGGTGGATCAAATTTTACTATTTTTACGAGTTCTCCTTTACCATTATATATTGCTATTGTAACCCAAGTCTTACCATTTTCGTCTTTTTCTACTGATATTACTTCCATTTTGGCTAGGGTTGGTGTAGCTAATGTTGTTGTCAGTATTAGTGTTAGTATTGTTAGGCTTAATAGTATTAGGGCCTTTCTTTCAAGGATTCCAGTTTTCTGCATACCCATCACTTAAATTTACATCCAATTTACATATAAATTTTACTATTTTTATTGGCTTCTTTTGCAAAATTATTCCAAATTTTTAAGTGTATTATGTAATTTTTAAGTGTATTATGCAATTTTTTGGTAATCTTTATATAGTTGTTTACCATATTTTTGCATGTGACCTTTAAAATTTTCAGCATCCCCTACTCTATTAGTGTACTTTCAACGGTATTTCTTATCATATTCTCTCTTATGGGTTGGGTTAACTCCATCGTTTATATGTATCGTTTTGGTGGTGTTGGTTCTTTAAGTGTTCAGCTCGTAAGCTCCACATATGACTCGTCAAGCAACACTAGCACATTCACATTTAAGATAGTTAATGATGGTGTTGAAGCCCTCCGGCTCATGGACATAAATGTTAATGGTTTATCGGTTTAAAGTATTAGTGGAGTCAAGGTTTTTAGGTGCTCAAGTTTTGAGTATGATTTAGGTATAAGTCCAAGCTGTACGCCTCAAAATGATTTCACAACCATAATCCTTGGGAAATCCACTATCTACATCATCATATGTATGCAGGGAGCTAAAAATGGCATGGAATTCACATTCACACTATCTAAACTAAACTCAAACAGCATAATAAACTATAAAGTCTCCACAAACTGACTTCAAACTACCAAATAACTAGCAATTCGCATATTTTCAAATCATTTCTGAATTAAATTTACATTCAGATTCCCAGATCTTGGATAAGTGGGTATATATTGGTCGAGCGTTTTATTTAAGCTCTGGTGATGGTGCTTCCACAACTCTTTCTCCTGGAGCTACTTTATCAATATAGATTGGAACATATCCATACTTCTTGTATACGTTTTCGGCAAGTCTCCTTTTATCCTCATCGCATCCCACGATGGCGCCTTTGAATATTGCCACATACTTCCCACAATATTGCGGGTCTTTGATAAGTTTGCCTTTAATCTTCAGGAAAGCCTTCCTCTCCTCCTCAATTTGCAAAATATATTCAAGTTGTTTCTCATTAATAGGCAAGCTGCTTCTCTCAACATAATCCTTTATTAGCTCAACAATAACTTCATTCCTCTCCCCCCTCCCCCTTTCATGCATTACTATTAAGCTAAATAATTTCCATAGATCATCATCAACATTAATGGTTATCTTCACCATAATTCCATTTAAGAATTAACCTAATTACCCATAACCTTTTCCCTTATGATGAATGCTGGGAAATGATACTGTCGTAACATCAATGTATGTTTTATTGACCTCTGACCTCCCTTACGAGTTCCACAGCACTCTTATTGCTGATTATTATGAATGGGTGCTTCCCCTCAATCCTCCTCTTCATTAGGAGGTTTATGTCTTCTTCTGATATGCTTGTTTCATCTTTCAGAATTTCCTCCGCCTCTATCTCTCTTTCTAAAAGTTCTTCTATCATGGATTTCAGTGTTACACCTCTTATGGCTGCTAGGATCTTAGCTTTCCCCCATAATTCCTCATTTACCCTTAAACTTACCCTTTTATCCATACATTACTGTATATTGTTGTTGGATTATTTGAATATTCATTTGTGGGAAACCGTTATATATTGTTTGTTTTATTCATTTATCGTGGTTTCAACGCTGGATTCCACTATTGTTTGTAGTGGTTGTGGTTCTGTTTATCCTGCTGATAAACCTATTAATGTTTGCTCTAAGTGTGGTGGTGCTCTACTCTACAAGTATGATTTCTCTAGGATTGGTTTTGGTAGGGATGTTTTTGCTGGTAGGTTTGATAGTTTTTGGAAGTATTTGGAGTTTACGCCTCTTAAGAGTTCCAGTGATATTGTTTCTCTTGGTGAAACTTTTACTCCTATCGTTAA
>NZ_JANGFQ010000182.1:0-2238 GCF_024707025.1 Candidatus Culexarchaeum yellowstonense | reverse complement strand
TATCTACGCCAAACTTACCCATTATGATCGTTACCATTTTACCCACAAGCTTTCCAGCAATAAAACCCAAAACTAATACCATAATAATTTCTATGATCTTAGGCAATAGGGACAATATCATTTCTAGTATATCTTTTGGAACATTAAAGATCATCAGCTACCCCTCCTTTCTCTGTTCTCTTACTTAAGTTATCACCTAAATTATTAATTTTTTGGTTGTCACGATGCTTGTACGATTATTGGATAATTTACCTTAAACAAAAACTTGCAAAGTTCGTTTATGTGATCTAACATTGTTCATTTGCTCCTCAATATTTGCTCATAACAACATAGGGTGCAATTGTGCCGGTGGATGGCGTAATAGTGGTTCTTGATTTGCTGGTTAAATTTTCCAGTTGCATATATCGTGGGCGCATATTATTCCTGATATTGTTACTGCTTCTATTCCTCCACCTGGGAATGTTGAGGCGCCTACAAGGTATAACCCTTTTATTGGTGTTTTGAAGTATGGTCTTTTAATTCCAATGGATTGATCGAAAGAGTATATGGCTCCTTGAGGCATTGATGTGTATCTTTCAAATGTTTTAGGTGTAGCTGCATCCTTAACTATTATGTGTTTACTTAGATCCGGTATAACTTTTTCCGCTTTCCTAATTAGTTCTTCTGAATACTCTTGCTTCTTACGTATGTATTCATCAGTCCCCCTTTCTGGGAAATCTTGGTAGTTGGCAAGGGTTAATATTGTGATGCTTGACTTCCCCTGCGGTGCAAGGCTTGGATCGGCGTTTGAATTGATGACGATGTCATATCCTTCATCGATGTTTTTGATGAGTGTGGGATATTTTGACAAGTCCATATCAACGCCTAGGAAAACCATGAAACAGGAGGGAGACATCTTTAACCCATTTATATATTCAATGAACTCCTCCCTTAGATGGCTTTTTTCGATAAGCTCTAAAAATGTGGTTTTGGCATTGGCGTTTGATACGACGATTGGTGCTTTGAAAACCTTTTCTCCCACCCTTACCCCAACAACTTTCCCATTTTCCACCAATATTCTATTCACTTTATGATTGACCAAAACATTGCCTCCATGGTTTAAGATGAAATTCTTTAAACTTTCAGCAAATTTCTGAGCTCCTCCCCTTGGGAAGTATCCTCCATGAATGTAGTATGAAATGCAGGCTGTCAGTGCACTATTAGCCGGGGTTTTATCTGGCTTTGTCCCAATATACCCCAATAATGCGCATAGAAACTCCTTTAAATCCTCGTTTTCAAAGTATTCGTCAAGTTTTTCCTTAAAATTACTGTTCATCCATTTGTATAGATGAGGGTGCTCTTTAGGATAGTTTAAAAGCTTTCTCTCCCCGAAAACTTTAACTATTAATTCTGCTGGTAATGGTACGCCGTAGACTTCAGTTTCCATGTAACATTCTTCATAAGCTTTCTTTGCTTCATCGAAGAAAGCCCTAATATTCCCCTCTTCATCTGGAAACATTTCTGAGAGAATCTCAGTGATCTCTTCTAAACTTTCAGCTTTTATACGCTTACCTCTGAAAATATATTCAGAAGTGTTCTTCACGAATAATTCTTCCTTTTTAAACCCAAGTTCTTTGAGGAGATATGTTAAAGGCCCCTTCTCCCATAATCCACTCACATCTTCAACTCCCGTATTGAAAACAAATCCGCTTCTCTTGAATGAGGAGCAGTAGCCGCCAACCTGATAATGTTGTTCCAAAACCAAAACCTTATAACCCCTCTTTGAGAGTAGAGAGCCACAAACTAAACCTCCAATTCCAGAACCAACAATGATAACGTCATACTCATCCTCCCCCTTAGGCTTTTCCACATCAACCTTTACCCTCCAATCATACTCCTTAAATTCCCTTAAGATGAAATAAGCTGGAGCCTTCAAGGGGAATAATATTGAGAATAATATACCCAAAGCAACCAATATGTTTGAGAAAATAACCGTTAATGGAAATTGAAGGAATAGGAACATTATAGCATTCAACAGAAATACGCCTACCCAAACCAATGTTATAACATAGTTAATGGCTAGGAATGATTTATCCTTCCAGTAGACCTCCGGGTAATCCTTCTTCGAAACATGTAATGTGTATGGTTGTTTTGCGGCAATGGAAATTAATGCCATTAAAAATAAAGCGAAATATCCTAGAAAACCACTTTTCTCTAAAAATACGTTTGAGTTGAGAAGGAATGTACAGATGAATGCAA
>NZ_JANGFQ010000140.1:0-2241 GCF_024707025.1 Candidatus Culexarchaeum yellowstonense | reverse complement strand
CAATACGCCTAACTAAAATAAATTATGAAAAACTCTTCCAAGAACTTCTTATCTAAACACCACTAGGATCAAGCCTACCGAAGGTCACCACAATAATGCTATCATACACGTAGCTCATCTCTCCCTCAAAAGTTGCTCAGTCGCACCACTGAGATCTATTGGTATTCTACCCTCAATTTTCTCAAGCTCAAACAACTTCTCCACAGCCTCATGTAGGTAAGTTAAATTTTCCATGCCAAGCTTTATAAGCTCCCTTATAGCTTCACTCCTAGACCGAAAAACACCATACTCCACAAGCCGATCAATCTCCCTCAATTCCCTCTCACTCAACCTTACTGAAATAACCTTCATAACTATACGTGATATGAACATGCCACAAAAACATATAAACATTCCATAACATACATCCACACTTAAAATTCAATTGTAACAGTCAATGAATATTTAGAGTTCATAATGTAAGGGGGATACCATTCTGAAACTTATCGTTGACATAATAAACCCACTGCACAATTATTCAAATCTCCTATCCATGACTATAGGACATGCCCTCCAGAATTCATTTACATGAATTCACATGTAGAATTCCCTAAATCAAATCAGTGTAAATTGAAAGAATTCTTATGAAGTCCACATTAATTGAATGTCTTAGATTTGGGAATTCAATGAGGGGTTGTGATGACTTCTACCCCAGAACCATACTTTCGCCCCAGAACTATTACACAACCTCACCCCCCAAGATTTCTGGAAATTGAATTTCTAAAGTGAGGTGAAGGGGGAGGCTAAATTATTGAAAATGGTAATGTTAGATTTTACATTTAAGGATCAAGTAATTCATGTTTCATACAAAATTTTCCATTTAATAGCCTCCAGTTAGATCCACCAAGGTACAACTTCACCCACCTCTTCAGCAAGCTCCTTAAGCTTCCTTCTAACCCTCTTATGGTAGTGATATGCGAGTATGATGATGAGTGTAATGGGAGGTGTCATTATTATGAAGGTTAGGATGGGGTATTCAGCTGTGACAATCACATACACACAAAATAGGAGTGCAATTATCATGGAGATTTTGTAAGCTACACATTTCCCCTTCAACTCCCTATACTCCCGCCTCCTCCAATCATTCATTACATCAACCACCATTCACAATCCATTTCAAAGTATTCGTCAAAGTAAATAATAATGTTTACCCATGAAGATGCCTA
This sequence comes from Candidatus Culexarchaeum yellowstonense, assembly GCF_024707025.1. Taxonomy (NCBI): domain Archaea; kingdom Thermoproteati; phylum Candidatus Culexarchaeota; class Candidatus Culexarchaeia; order Candidatus Culexarchaeles; family Candidatus Culexarchaeaceae; genus Candidatus Culexarchaeum; species Candidatus Culexarchaeum yellowstonense. The sequence continues at coordinate 1,036 of NZ_JANGFQ010000140.1, read as the reverse complement.
TTACATCAATCTAGACATATCAAATAAATGATCGTAGCACATGCTTTTCCAACGTTAATGTACACATTCAACTCTCTTAAGAGATTCTCGACATGAATATTGCAGGTTAAAGCAGACATCCACGATCAGCACATCTCATACTCTTCATAGCCCTACAGCTCAGCGCTGCAATGGCTCATCATACACATTCAAACCCTTTAAGAAATCCCAAAATATATTTTTCGACCCAAAACCTCAATCCAAAATTCAAATTTAAGAACTACAAATTTTCACTCTACAATTCCCTTCTCAAAATTCCTCACTCTCGTACTCAACAACTTATACTTTCAATTCTCTTATTGAGATTCATTAGATGGACAATTTGAATCGTTGGGCTTTAAACCACAACCATTCGTAGCATGGCAACAACCAGAAGCAGTACAAGTTGTAATCAAGCAATCACATACCCATCCATCAGCTGTACATTCATATTTGCAATCGTGGTACCAGTCTAACCCCTTACAGTGATCAACACAAGGTTTAGATGGTTTAACCTGCTGGTTCTGATATGTGCACCACCCGTAGTGGTCGCAGGGCTCGCAAGCTCCGCTTTCCCAGCACCAGCAACAACCTGCATTATAATAACAATAATCACCGCTTTGATATGGATCGGGGCAAGCTCCGTATATACTGCATTGATTAACGCAGTTTGCTGTGTAGTCATAACATGTAGCTTTAACTTCTAAGGAGAGGAAAACGAAAATAAAAGAGAGGGTTAGTATTAGAAAAATTTTCTTTCTCATTAGATTATTTTAGGAAAGTTATAAAGAGTTGACAAGAACCATCCCCTCTTAACAAATTAACTTTTTAAATTATAATGATAAAATATTTTTAGAACGTTGGGGATGGGAATGGAGAAGAAGGGGAAAAAAAGAATATACTGCTCTTTACAATGTTCTTAACAATAGTATTAATAGCGGTGGTGATGATTTCGATCCAGTACGGCTTTAACTTATCAGATATTCTTTACAGAAGAAAAAAATTTGAACCATTAAAG
>NZ_JANGFQ010000147.1:0-2243 GCF_024707025.1 Candidatus Culexarchaeum yellowstonense | reverse complement strand
CAGAGAGGGAGTTTCATAATTTGAGATTAATGGTTAACGGATACTTCAAGTATAACTGTTTCCATATTAATATGGTCTACATAATTAAGCTATTTTTATTCGTGAATAGGTTAAGTGAATTGATATGCATTTTGCTGTTCGTTTAAAGGTGATTTCATGTCACTTTAACGCTTTTCAGTTTGAAGAAGGCTATGGAGGTAATCATCCATGCTATGGGCATTACCATTAGAGCTCCAATCACGTTGAGCATTAAGGATTCTATTACTCCTAGTGCCAGTAGCTCACCAGCTATTTGGAAGGATTTCTTGCCTGTTTTCATTTTTAAGAGGGTGAAGGCATCGTTAAAGTAGAGTGCTCCAAGTAGGGGGAGGGTTAAAGATGCCACTGCAGTCAGAATGAGGGAGATTATCTTGAAATTTGGAGAGAAACCTGCCATCATGAAGCAGAAGATTATTGCAATAGTAAGCATCCCCATGAGGAATATTAGCTTATGAAGGAAATTCTTCAATACAATTAGTGAGAATATTATTGACCCAATGGTTATGATGAAGGAGATGGCTACTGCAATAGTTAATGCGTTCTCTTCAGCCCAGAACATTAATAAGAATGCCAGGGAAAATGTTGGCAATAGCAACACCATAAAGAAGGTCGTTAGCACATAATCTACGTATTCACTAAGCGTGTCCACCACATAGCTGGAGCAAAAGTATCCCATCCTGCTTGCTTCATAATGTATCAAGATAATCAGAATTAGAAGAACGAAGAATACCACTACACCAAGAAATTCGAATAGTGATAAGACTAGAATAGTTGCTATTAGACTAGTAATCCAGAATCCAAAGCCGCGCAGAAGATTATTGAATATTCCCATCTCGGAGTAATATTTAGAGATATTTCTAACGCCAAGCAAGAGTAGGATAATGCCGAGTAATAGTGAGAAGACTCCAAGTATGGGTATGGGCAGTATGGTGAGGGAGCCTAATGCTAGGAGTAGTGATCCAAACCCACCTAAATTCTTACCAGTTTTAAGGTTACTAAACTCCAGCGAATTCACATTCAAAATATTTAATGTTTAAGTAATTATGCTTTTGGGTATTCATCCATCAACTCAGCACCTTAACATCCCACAATCACATTATGCTCTATAGGCAAACTTGCTATGAAAAATGATTTTGGAGAATCCTTTGCGGAAATAATGTTTAAATTTGGGGGGAGGGCTTCAGTAATTGAGATATGAGTGTTAAAGTTAATATTCAGAATTTGCCAGAAGAGTTGAGGAGAGAGGGGTTAGAGGATAAGCTAATTGAAATTTGTCAGAGAAATGATATAGTTTTCATGGCAATTTTCGGCTCCTTCGTTAGGGGTGAGCAGAAGAGGAAGAGTGATATAGATATAGTAATCGAATTTGATCGGAAAAGCGAGAAAAGTCTTCTCGATTTAGTTAGAATAGAGAACGAATTGAGGAAAGTATTTAAAAGGAAAGTTGACCTTGTAACTCTTAGTAGTCTAAACCCCAACATAATGGAAAATGTTAAAAGAGAGATGCGAATCATCTATGAAAAGAGATAGAGCATATTTAAAACACATCCTAGAGGCTATTTCCAACATAGAGAAATTTGTAGAAGGCTTAACCAAAGAAGATTTTCTTGAAAATGTGGAGAAACAGTACGCTGTGGTAAGAGGACTTGAGATAATTGGCGAGGCAACGAAAAATTTGAGCAGAGAATTAAAGGCAAAGCATCGTGAGATTCCATGGAGAGACATTGCTGGTATGAGGAATAAGTTGATCCACAAATATTTTGGTATAGATTTGGAACTGGTATGGGTAACCATCAAAAACAAACTTCCTGAATTCAAAAAGCAAGTCCTCAAAATATTAATGGAAATCGAAGGGAAATGAGTATTGAAAATGTTGTTGCTTTATTAAAATTTAACTGAAAATGCTATGCTCACAATTCAAACAGCCCCATGCTAGAGAACATTTCATCTTAATTAGCGTTAAGAATCAATGTTTATTCATCAACCTTCAATAGGCTAATGAGGGTGAGATGAGGGGAAAACTTAAATTTGCCATTAAATTAGAATCTTAGAAGATTGAGGGGGTGATGGAGGTGGAGGATGAGCCTAAACCCCTTGTGAAATCTGTTTTAAATTTGAAGTTGCCGCCGAAGATTAGGGTTGGGAGAGGGTTTAGTTTGGGGGAGCTTAAGGAGGCTGGAGTAACGTTAATTGAAGCTAAGAGG
>NZ_JANGFQ010000142.1:0-2273 GCF_024707025.1 Candidatus Culexarchaeum yellowstonense | reverse complement strand
GAAAGGAAGAGGTTAATGTCTGAGGTTAAGTTAAAGGTATTTTAATGAAATTTGGTTTAATAAGCTTAATTCTTTAAGTTTTTCGTATCTTCTTGGTTAAGGGGAGGAAGTTGATGATGAGGTAGCAAAAATTGTTAGTGAGTTTTATGATGGAATAGTTGCTGATGTGGAGTAGCTAAAATGTTCGTGTAGTATTTTGATGTAATAGTTGTGTGGTGTGTTTGAGTGTTTAAAAGGCCAGTCTAATAAAACTTAAGTCATGTTTCTGGGTGTAAGTTAATGGTGTTGTTTGGCTGGAGTTTTGTCTGAAATTATTGTTTGGAAGATTTTAGAAGGGGGCTTGATAAAGTTTGTTTGCGTTCTTCATATTAGAAATTTTGTTTATTAGGTTTTTATTTTATGGAGGATTGTAAATTGGGGAAAGAGTATTTTATGTTGTTTTGTGTTAGTTGTTGTTTGGAATCATTGAGATATTTCTTAGCAAAGCTAAGGTTAAAATATTTTCTGTATTTAGTATATGTGGGGGAAATACCTTGAAGCCTGAGCAGGCTATTGCGGATGTTAAGCTGAGTTATGGGGGCAAGTTCATTGAGCTTAAAGCGCTCGTAGATACTGGTGCGAGTAAAAGTGTCATTTCTAAAAGGTTTGCGGAGATGCTCAATGCATTTATACCCCTAAAAGAACCTTATGAGCTTAGAACAGCTGATGAGGAGGGAAGACTAAAGATCATAGGAAGGTGTATGGTGAGTGTTGAGTTTCAGGGGGTTAAAGTGCCTGGTGGTGCGGTTTTTGAGGTTGCTGAAAATCTTAGAAAGGGTGTGGAACTCATTATAGGTAGGCCTGAGATAGATTCATGGGATATAGTGTTCACGTCTGAGGGGCCAAGGTTGAGAAGGGTGCCTTTAGAGTTTGAGATAATATAAAAGTTAAATGAATGAGGGATGTTTTTCGGATGTGTTAGGGTTTTCTTAAGTTTTTGAGAGATATTTAGCTAAGGGGAGAATTTTAAGTGGGTTAGAGTTATGTTGGTGGTTAATGGTTTTTCTTATGTTTGTGGTGGAATTGTTATTATGATGGTTTTATTAAAAGTATTGGGTTTGGTGGAAATATGCTTGCATGTTGGTGGAATACTTTTTGAAGGTTTGGAAGTATAGATTTAATAATTTTGCCTGTGTGGATGGAAGTATTTTCTTGGTGTTGTGAGAATTTAATCTTTAATTAAGGTTTGGAGAGTTATGTTGACAGCTTATTCTTTGGAGGATGGTTACGGATAAATCTTATATAAGTTAAATCTTATAGAAGATTGGTGTGAGGTTTATGAGAGTGGTTTTGATAAGAGATTTGGCTGTCAAGATAATCTTATCTGTATTATCTTTTAACATATATCAGATGATGGGAGCCTGATGGGACTAGGGTATTATTATGAGTATTAATCTCTATCTTGTATTACTGGCTAAGAGTGTAAGAACGTTTATATTTGGTCTTATTAGTATATTAATACCAATATATCTTGTAAATTTGAAATATTCTGCGTTTTATGTAACTTTGGGTATATTTTTTGTAGTGTTTGGTAATGTTGTATTTAATTTGTTGTTGGGTTTCGCTCTACGTAGGCGTACGTAGGTACGCATCAGCATACCTATCCTACGCGTAGAGCTTGGGCTTCACAGCATCATATAGGAACCTCACGAGTTCATCGGTCCCACTCCGCTCCGCCCCTGTCTCGACGTACCCACCCACCATGCAGTGGGGAACGCCGACCATCTTCAGTCCCCCTGCTTCCTGTGTGTGCACGTACCCCTCCCTCAGCGGAGGTCTTGGGTCTATGCTACCACCCTACTGCCCGTGCACACAAATGCTCAAATCCGAAAATCTATATAAACCTATCTATTTTGAAACTGCTGAGTACGGCTTTATATGAAGGTTCAATTGGGAGGAAAAATTTTCTAATTATGTGTAGTTTTTTTATGATAGTATCTGGGGTGATTTTATTTTTTCGCAAGATTTTATATTAATATTGATTGCTCTTTTTATAGGGAATATAAGTGTGACTGGGGCTGAAGCTGGTCTATTTCAATCGGTGGAGGTTGGAATAATTCCTAGGCTTGTTAAAAATCCGGGTAGGGTATTGGGAATATATAATTTGCTCGGTTATTCTTTTTCGTCTTTAGGTGCTTTATCTTTGTCATTGTTCTCCTATTTTATTACTAATGATATTATTATTGTAGCTAAGATTGTATATGTATTCTATATAATTATGTCGGTTTCTCTTG
>NZ_JANGFQ010000173.1:0-2299 GCF_024707025.1 Candidatus Culexarchaeum yellowstonense | reverse complement strand
TTAACTTCGTCTTCCCATCAGCCAAAGTAACTTCCCTTACATCGGTTGGAAGGATGTGGCCGATCTTCTCAGCAACATCCCTCCTAATAACGGTGAAAGATGCCCCAGTATCAAAGAGTGCCTTCACGTTTAACTCACCCCTAGAACTCCTCACCCTCAAAACCCTGTAAATCCTCAAACCCCACACCAAAACAAATTAAATTCAACCCCACTATTCAATTTATCGAAACCAAAAATTCAATCCTCATATCGGTTTATAATGTAGCTAAACTTTAACCCCTTAAGACTGCATGTCTCAGATTTCTCAAAACCATTATTCACTTAAATATTATCGTGAGTATTATTGTAACCCACATCGTTATTTGAATCCCCAGCAACCAATAAAACCTATTATTCAAATCACTCTTCAAGCCTCTAATCTCTCCATACAGTTCCATCCTCAAACTTTCAATCCTACTTTCAAAACTTGCCTTCATATCCCCCAACTTCCTATCGAAATCCGCCCTCCAACCCTCCATTAAATTTCTCAAATCTCTAACTTCACTTTCAATGTGATTCAACCTCTTATCCATCTGCTCAAGTATACCCTCAATCTTTGCAACACGCTCCTCCAAACTACTACTCATACCATTCCCACAACCTAAAAAGTATACTCCCATATCCACTACACAATTTACATATATAAATTCACTTAACCTATGATAAATTGCACTCTTTCAAGTTCACAATCAACATATCTACAAGCCCCCACCAAAGTTCATAAACCCACCAAAGGATATTCATCTAAGAACATAATCAGCTCATCATCATTTATCCCTAACAGTTACATGAAGAGTCCAGTACAAATTATAGAGCATCATAAACCAAAACATTATGAGAATGAAAAGCAACTTAAACTTCACCATCTTCACCCTCCTAATTTCAATTATCTTATCGAAATCCCCCCTTATCATCCTATTGTTTTATTATGCTCTTTCAATTTTCTTAAGTAGGGTCGTTGTAGAAGGTTACAGCATGCATACTCATTATTATATCAGAACAATTTTCATCAACCCCTTAAATAACTTATAACTCTTTGTAAAGCATGTACTCTCAACTTCCACTATGTAATTGCAGGTCCTCCAACATACTGGTATCTGGACTGTCGTATGAGTCGATAGACTTATGAAGTCTCATGTTGCATGGTATATCAGTGGCAATGCCTTTTGAGAGGGATCATTCGGGCTTCAAGCTATAGGGATGAAGGTCATGCTATTCGATTTCATAAGTTTCGAAGAATTTGTTAAATGGTACAATGAACTTGGCAAGCTTAAAATATTCTGGGCAAAGCCCATTGAAAACATTAATTTGTTGAGTAAAGAAGATAACCTACATCTTGTTGGCGTAAAGTGGATTGTTAAAGGTGGGATTAGGGAAGCAATACTAGCCATTACAGAGAGGGTGGATGAAGCGCCTAAGGCCATAGATTCCCTTAAAAGCTACGGCTCCTCAACTAAGATCCTAATGGCTCCCGAAGAAACACCAATAAATCTAAACCTAATAAATGCCAGGTCAATTCTATACTTCTGGAACATAAATGCTAAAACTCTAGAACCCAACAAAGACGTAAAAATGAAAACACTCACGGAATGGAGCGAAAACGATATTGAAACATTCAGGAGGATACAAAAACAGAGCTGGGGCTTCTTCATCCCCCCAAGAAGAGGAGACCACATAGTTCTCACAGCCCTCCTCAACGATTCACCAGTAGGAATGGCTTACCTAAACATACACAATTTCAATATCGATTACGGTATACACGTCATTAAACCCCACTGGAGAAGGAGAGTAGGGACAGCCCTACTAACAAAAACACTAGAATTAGCGAAATCCATGGGCGCATCAAAAATTAGTGTTGTAAGGATCTTCAGGAACATAAAGGGGACCTACAGCGACATGAGAGCCACAAAATTCTACAAAGCAAACAACCCCTCCACAAAAATCTCCATATACAGATTGAATGATTAAATTATAGATCTCAATAATGATCAGCAACTCAATTTAAATAAAACCAAGAATGTATGAGGGAAGCAAGTATCTCCTGTAAATTAATTGACTAACAATGATAGGCTTCCACGAATTAAATGAATATAGTGTGAAGGCAGACTGCGGGAAAACATTAAAATCAAACAATTTCGAAATATTCCTCTGCACACTACCCTTCGCCAGAACCAAGAATTGCTGGAACACTACCAAAGTAAGGGAGAAGCTGAAATCCTTCATCGAAAAGGAATTATAAAATACATTCCAACCAAAACAT
>NZ_JANGFQ010000137.1:0-2300 GCF_024707025.1 Candidatus Culexarchaeum yellowstonense | reverse complement strand
CTCTTATACCTAGCAGTAATGTCAACTCTAAGTATGGTGAAGGCTCCACCGAGATGTATAAGGCCATTGATGTATGGATATGGGAAAGTTACAAAGAACTTTGGTTTTGATGGGTCTGGCTCAGCTTCAAAAATTCCACTCTTAACCCATCTATCCACCCACTTATCCTCTATAACTCTAACCTTACTGACGAGGGCAGGGTCAACCTTCGGCTTAACTCGACGCTCACCTACAATTCCAACCAAACACACCAACCTAGATATTAACATCTAAAAGCTTTTAAACATTTTCATCAAATGCAATTAACAGCATATGGACGCCTAACCCTCCTCACTCGAATCAAATAGTATAAAATGATTATTGAGATAATAGCCCAAACAATAAGTATAACCATTGAGAACACTCTTACCTCCCAACTATGAATGAAAAGATTCATTAACAATAGTATTAATGCAATTAGGAGGAGGATTCTTTGAAGAAGTCTAAGATAGAGGAAGCGCCTTCTAAGCCGATGTAAATCAACGTTTCTCACATGTAAATTTTGCATGAAGAATATTGTTCGATTATCATGTAATTAAAATTTATCATTATTTGAGTTAAATTATTAGGGAAAGGTATATGTGATGTGGATAGAAGTATATTAGGGGTGTGTACACAGTTAATTATAATTTCAGCTGAGAAGTATGGCTCTTAAACGTTAAGTTAGGGGGCAAGGGGATTGGACATAAAACATGAAACTATTGAGGAGAGGGCGAAGCTGGTTTTTTCATTGGGATCCATGAAGACTGCTATAGCGATAGTTGCTGTGATGCTTACATTGATGTGGGGGGTAAACATAATATATGTAAAAGACTTCGTTAAGCCAGCATTATTCACAGTATCAATAGCATTGATGACTTTGTCAGCTAATAAATCGAGTAGCTTCATGAATGTGAGGAGATCACTTTGGGCATCAATTATAATAATTGCACCACAACTCATAGCTCAAGTGATATTGATGCCAATAGGACTTGAAAGATATGCGTACACCCTACTATACACATCCATGTACCTAGCGGGACTTGTAGCCATGATAATGGATAACAAGATTGCAAAATATATGTTCATGGCATCGCCAATAATACCATCGATCCATGGGGGATTAACAACATTAACAGCATTATTAACAGCCATAATATCACTAATACTAACGAGGGAAGTTGTTAAGAGAATCATGTTCATAGGTGAAGACATAATAAAACCTGCAGCACACCTACTAATAGATGAAAACCCAAAACCTCTGGAAGAAGTCCTGGAGAAACTAGCGCCGGAGGGGGAGGTTCAAATATCAACAATAAAGGCCGAGAATATAACTCTGATAACAGCAAACTTCCATCCAGGACCCCTAATAGCTGGAAGCTCCAATGCACCAGCAAAAATAATGAAGAGACTTGAAGAAATAGGATTTAAACCAATATTCCTAAGAGCAGCAAGCACACACTCCGAAGACATACCATCACAAGAAGAAGTGGAGAAGGTTATAGCTGGAGTGGAGAGATGCATAAGTGGAGTTGAAGAATGCAAGTGTGGAAAGCTTGTGGTGAGAAATGAGGGTGAATATGAAATAACAGCACAGAAATTTGGAAAAATAGTATTGACAACGGTAAGTGGGAGGGGGTTTGAAAGCTTCGAAGACATACCAAACACCACTGAGAAGAGATTAAATGAAATATTAAATGCAAAGGGTATGAATGTGAAAGCAATATTGATTGATAGACATGACTCACTGAACCCTGGAAAACAAGCCGTCAAGGTGAAGCCATTCTCAAAGGAGGAGGACAAACTAATAGAAGCATTACTAAAAGCAGTTGAAGAAGCCATACAAAGCGAAGGGGAAGAGGAGGTATACGTGGGATACTCAAGTAGAAGCATAAAGAAGAGTGGCATTGGAAGTGGAGGGATAAGAGTTATGACAATAAGGGAAGCAACATACATATCCTTCGACTCCAACAACATGACACCAGAACTAAGGGATGCGATAAGCGAAATCATAAGGAATGAGGGGTACCACCCAATAATAGCCACAACAGATACACATGAAACCGTTGGACCTAGAGAAGCAGCAAACCCAATTGGAATAAATTTCAATAAAAAGGATTACGATGAAATAGTAGAGACCATAAAAAGTGTTATAAGGGAAGCAAAAGGGAATTCTAAGAAAATGAAGTTGATGAGTGGAACGGTAAATGTGAGGGTGAAGATGGTTGGAGAAGACGTTATGAATAGCATAATTAAGAGAATAGAAGTAGCCAACTACATAA
>NZ_JANGFQ010000235.1:0-2335 GCF_024707025.1 Candidatus Culexarchaeum yellowstonense | reverse complement strand
CTCTCTTTCGCAAGTTTGACAAAGTCTGGGTTGATGTCAAAACCGATTCCCTTTAGCCCTAAATCCCTTGCAGCAATTATTGTACTGCCACTACCCATAAAAGGATCCAAAACAACATCACCCTTCTTAGTATATATTTTAATTAGTCTTCGACATAATTCCACCGGGAACATTGCAGGATGATTAAGTTTGCTCTCTTCTCGTGACTTAACAATATCCCATATGCTGATGGAATATTTCTCCCATGTTTTCCCATCAAGTTCATTTAATCTCTCCCTTTTATGAACCTCTTGATCATCCATTGCCCTCACCCTTTTCCTTCACTTCGCTCTCCTCCTTGTTTATCCAGAGCATCATAGCTTCTGTTAGGGCCTTCCCCATATATCCTCTTAAAGCTCCATATCTGGCTATTACAAGCTGCTTAAACTTCTTTAAAACTTCATCCTCTACGCCTGTTGCACTCAATTTAACGGTTTTAGTCATCGCACCCCACATTTTATATAAAATAATTAATCTTTTAAGTGTTTTGGTGATAGAGAGTTTTAGGGATTAGGTGATAATTAATGCATATGGTGAAGAAGTTTTATATACTACCTTTTTGTAGTATGTTATTGGTAGTTAACTTGTATTTAAGGTTATAAATTATCGCTTCCCTTAGTGAGAGAATAATTAGCTTTTTGGTAGTGTCTGCTGTTGCTGTTATGTGTTTTCTAGTGCGTTGATTATGTTGAGTGTTTTGTTGAAATTTTTGATTGTGTAATCAGGTTTTATGGTTTCGATGTTGAGGGCGTTGATTTGGATTTTTACGAATGGTGTCATGCTTCTGTCAATTAGTATGGTTTTTAGTCCGAATTGTTTTGGATAGTATACGTCAAAGATTGTGTTGTCGCCAGCTATAATCTTAAGATTGTTGTTTTTTGGTATTTTGTAGAATTTTTCTCACGATTGATTGGTTTTTGTAATTTGGTTTTTAATTCGTCCACTAGCTTTTGTAGTTCATAAGAAGTATATTATTTAATGCTGAGACTCTCCAAGCACATCATATTTATCAAGGATTTTCCCCATAAATTCTTTTAATATGCGAGCAGTCTTACGAAGTGTTTGAAGCGCATCTTCCCTCTTAATCCAACCTTTCTTCACTTTAGTAGTTAAATCTCTAAGCTCTTCATCATGTCTTTGCCCGTAGTGTGCTGCAAAATTTCCAGCTTCTCTAATCTCATTTAACTGTTGTTCAAGCTCACCATTTATATAGCCAGAAGTCTTCGCTTTACAAAGTATTCGTTTCCACTTCGCTTGTATTAAGCTATAATTTATTTCCATTTCTTGTATCATTTTCGGTTTTTCCCACCATCTCTTTATTTTTCTTGCGGTGAGAAGATAAACTGCTGTTTCACTGCTTGCCCGACACATTATTGCTGTAGCCATGTAAGCTCCATTCTGATAACAGGATAAGGCTTCCCTAAACAAATCAATAGCAGATGCGAATAAAGGATATGTTTCCGTGTAACCTCTTGCAGAAACTAGATCATTCCATATATTTTCTAAATCCTTCTCCCTAGCTAATCTATGCTCATCACACTTAGACGGGCCTACCCACGCATAATCCTCTTCCATATTATTCTACATTAAAACGACCAAACATTTATTTTTTCTTGAGACATATTTGGACCTAGCAACTTAAGGTTTGTTAGGGCTCGCATGTGTTTTTTATGCTACTTCATGCTACTTTTACGTTTAATTAGTGCGTATAAGCGCGTGTAAGTTTATGTAAGCTAATGTAAAATTCTGGATTTTGAAAGTTTCACTCATGTCTGTGTCTGTCTGCGTTTGTGTCGAGCTTCAAAACTTTAAACCTCACAAGAATACGAGAGTACAAGGAACATCACAAGGAACTTCACAAGCGTTTGAAGTGAGGCGTTTGATCCCCCTGGCCATCAATCTGTTTACACGTACTCTATATGATGAATTTGAAAGTAGGTCAGGAGTTAAGAAGAACATATAAAAGACTGGCAAAAGAGGCTCCGTACAATTTATGAAATTCACAATTGAACAAATTTTTCTTCCCCAAATTATTGATGAGCTACGACCTTAAATAAGAATGTTGTGGCTGGTTTTGGAGTATTGATTTCTTGCCGAGTATTTTTGTAATGTTATTAGGATAGTTTATGGTGTAAATGTTAGTATGCTTTTGAAGAGTTGTGGTATTAGGGTGTTCATTGTGAAGATTGAGATGATTGCTGTTGATGTGAGTATTGCGATTTTTATTGTGTTTTTTGCTGTGAAGTCTATTGTTTTTGCTGTGAGTATTGCTAGGAAGACTGAGCTTGTGATGACC
>NZ_JANGFQ010000250.1:0-2356 GCF_024707025.1 Candidatus Culexarchaeum yellowstonense | reverse complement strand
CTAAGCTTCAATAAATCATCGAATTTTAGCTCCTTAGAGTATACGGCTACATCTATGTCTCTGAATGCGTTTCCACTCAAGAAGCTTCCGAAAATTATTGCAAGCCCCACATCATGCTTCTCCAATACCCCTCTAATCCTATTTAACACTTCCTCCCTCTCCCCCTCCCCGAGGCTATAATACCTATACTTCTCCTCCAATGAGTGCAAGGACATTTTTGAGGAACTCCTCAACACATTTGAAAGTTTCTAAGCCCCATGAATTTAGATAATTCCATGAAAACTTCATTGGAGATCACTTTCCCCTCAACCAATAGCTTGAAGGCATGTATTGGAATGTGAATGTTTAGAGTTCAATGCACCAATACCCTCTCTATTTCATAAATTTGCATAATTTAGTAGATTTTGAGGTATTCAGGCTTATTAATCTCCATAAACCCCAAATACATTATATAATCCAAATTTTTAACCCAATCCAATATTTTTGGGAAAACTCTTATTAGGAGGCTATTCTTAACTAAACTTTTCACCTTCTCAAAACCCTGCTTCAAAGCTTCCCTACGCGGAGTAATAGTTAATATTTCAATTAACCTTCTAAGCATTTCTAGAACTGTCTTGTTGACTATTACGCCATTCTTTTTCGTATAGGTTAGGCATGCCCTAAAAAGCCCCCTCTCAAATGCATTTAATTTGCGAATATTACCATTCCTATAAGCCTTAACCCATACACCTTTAAGTTCAAAGTAATCTATGCAATCCATGAGCATGCCTAACCTAAACAATAAATATACGTGAAAATTATAAAAGACTTTCCATAGAATTCTTCTAAAATTTTAATTTTCTTTGGCGTTTTACATTGATTTCTTTAAACTGTAGGGTTTGTTGAATTATGCCTTTTGTTTTCCAATGTTAGCATTGTACTATTGCCCTTTTAACTGCTTCCCTATGTATTGGAGTCTGCCATGCTACATGCTTGCCTATGCCTAGTTCAAGATTCCTTTCAGGTGGTGGTTCATCAATCCATAGGTATTGCTTTCTCTCTGGGATGTCATCGACAATTAGGTTTAGTTCGACAAGTTTATTTAGTAGTGGCATTCTTTCCCTCATGAATAGTGTGTCAGGGTCTTCTACAGCCTCTAGGAGCCACTTCCTTTCATGGATGCTGAGGGAGGTTATGAATGATCTAAGTTTCCTCCCCTCCACTATCTTCTCAATAACTTCATTGGAATTCCAATTGGAATTGATGAGTTTTGCAAGTATGTCTGGGTTTCCCCCAGTCATCTTCCAAGCATCTTCAAGTGGAGGTTTAGGGTTTGGAATTTCCGCATATAACTCTTTAAATCCCTCACTAGTCATATTCCATATTGGCATAATTTCACTCCACCTATGCCTACCAATCTCGATTCTCGATAACCCTTCACTTGTAGCTGCAATTACAACTATCTTTTCATATCCTTCAGGTAGATATTCAACCAAGTTTAATAAGCTTTTAACATACATCCCAGCCTTCTCAATCCCTATAACCTGAAACACCTCATCCACGAGAATAGCAACATACTTCCTCCTCCATATTCCAATAAGCTCCTTAACAACGTCTATGGCTAATGTTGCCAATTTAACTTCGGCTACACCAATAACTTCAGCCGTAGCGTTAGCAAGCCTCTTCACAGCATCCTCAACATCAGTATATGCAATAAACTTCTTATGAAGTGGATCTATGTATATGGCATCATACCCATATTTCCTCAAAACTTCAATGGATTGTTTAAGCCAGGCAGTTTTACCACACCCCTCAGGACCGAAAACTATAATTGGATATCTAGTCCCCTTCTCAGCGAAATCCTCAACTTGCTTAATAGCCCTCCCCCTATCAGCAAACTCAACTTCCAAACCCCCCGCAAAGGGTAATTTAATCCTCCTCAAAACATTTCACCCTATAAGCATAATAGATCCCATAAATCTCAAAATGATCAATGTAATTCATGAGCATTCCAAACCTATAACAAACCTATGTTCATGAAACTTATAAAATGTTCCCTAAGCCATTGAATTTCAATTCTATGTTGAATGTATTTTTAGTGGTGTGTATTCTTGTCTTGCAGTCACGATCCATATTCCATACTCCATCGCCTTCTCCACGGCTTTGGGTGTTGCAGTCATGGTGTATATGACTTTTATCATTTTAGGTTTTAAGAGTTCAGGCTTCTTATTCCTCAGGAAATTGATCTTCCCCTCTAATTCATCAACCAATGTATGTCCAAGCCTCACGGTAACCTCACCTAATACGCATACATCGCCACTCACACCATAAATGTTCATTTCAAAATCCTCAATGGAGAGTCTATCGAGCTTCACAT
>NZ_JANGFQ010000162.1:0-2361 GCF_024707025.1 Candidatus Culexarchaeum yellowstonense | reverse complement strand
CAAACACGAAAATACAAGTACAAGTTGATGCTCTCCTACCACCAGAAGACCCAAACGCACCACCAGCACAGAAAACCATACTCATAGCATATGCAAACAACAACGAGCTCCGCATACCAACCGACACCATCAAAGACATCCTACAAGGAATAATCAACTACGAACAAAAATACAAAAACACACCACACATCACAGCCGCAAATTCACTCATCATCAGCGCATGGCTCCTTGACGAGAACGACAACCCCATAGACACAATAATCGACACAATACCATACAACCCACAAAAACTCCTCAACGGAGGACAAGAACAAAAAACCATAAAATTCCACACAACACAAAAAACAAGCCCAAACAAACAACCATCAGAAGCAACATGCGGACCAACATACTACTGGGAAACACAACAAACATGGAGCACAAACACAAAAATACCAACACTCATCATATACAACGATTACCCAAACTATAGCGCAACAATTTTAGGAAGTATTACAATTGTTGCTGAAAATACGAATGGTTTCAGGTTAGGTTTTTCCATAAAATTACCAGATTACGCATCATTCTCCTCCCCCCAAATTGGAGATTTCACAAACACAGGAAACTATAACTATGCTTATGGTTTTTTGGTTGGTCCTGGTCAGACTGGTTGGTCTTGGATTGTGGGGAGTGTTGTTGGTGGTTATTATAAGGAGGTGAAGTATTGCACGTTGACTGGTGTGAAGAGTTATACTGGTAAGGAGATGGTTGATGTGAAGGTGTATCCGAGTGTGTCTGGGAGTTATTTTGTTGGTGGTTATGAGGTTCGTAATGATACTGATGGTTCTTATTATCACTCCCTCCTCAAGTATTATGAGGTTGGTGAGCGTGGGCCTTTGCAGATTCCTAACACGCCCGTGGCTGATGGTTTGCTTAATGTGGGTGAGTCGCTTTTGTTTCGTGATGTTGCTGGGTATTATGCTTTTTCTGGTTTTGGTGTTGGTGTTAATGCGGGTAAGCTTCTTGTTGTTACGCTTGGTCTTAGTACTTCGAACCCAATAGTAGCGGCGCTCAGCCTGCTCGCGGTAACGATTCAATATGTCGATTATACTACTGTTTCTGTCCACACTTATGTAATGAATAAAGGAGCAATTCCTCCAGAGATTCCGAGTCCTTATAGGTCTTATGATGCGTCTGAGATGTTGTATGTTGGTGTTTCTTCGTATAGTGTTTATTTTGTGAGTGCTGGAAGATACGTAAATATTCCATATCAGGTCATAAGATCATATTAAATTTGAGAATATCTAAGCAGGATCAATATAGTGAGGTAACCAATGCTAAAGAACCATGGTAGGGATGGTATGATGAATCAATGAGCAGTAGTAGCTTTTCATGTTCTGAAAACGATAAAGAAGTACCAATATGTGGTGTATATATTATGTATTGCTTTGCGGAGATGTAACGAACTAGGAAATATTGTAGCATTCTAATTCGCAAGGAAAACTCTGTTTCTAGTGGAGATATTTAGAAAACATGATAAAATAGTGATTGTTTTTATTTTAAAATAAAAACATGTTTTTGAAAGTGCAATATATTTTTACTATTTTTCAGAGATTTCATATCATAGAAACCTACTAAAAACACAATGCATTCTCAATATATTTTATACTAAATATTACTTTTTACTAAAAATAAAACCATAATGATATCATTTGTAGTAAAATAGTATGCTTTTTACTTTCAATCCAAATTGCACTACAAGTAAATTATAAGCTTCGTGTTATAGAATTTGTATCTGAATGACGATACTATGGATAAAACTAGCATAAAAATCCATTTTTTACAAAATTTTGACTAAACTCATGATCCATGTGATGAATTTAAATATGGATATGAATAATCTTAAATCAAGACCTCCATAATAAGGAGGTAACTCTTGATACCAGGATGCTGACAAGTAGAAAAGGAACAATTTACACATTCTTTTCTCTTAAAACTTTTTTCGCAAGATCCACTATTGCCTCTATGTATCTAGAATCCTTCTTAACCCTTTCTCCACTAAGTCTAGCTTCGTGAAAACCTTCTACGTGTAAAACCCAAGCAGCTCTCCACCATAGTGGTAGTTCACTAACGTCTAATTTTATTGCTACAGCGTCTATGGTGTCAAAGAGTAAAGTGGACGACCATCTACCCTGCTCCACAGCTTTTTTAGCCTCATCTAAGCTGAGGGCTAGAGCCATGGCCTTCACAGCTTCTTCAGCTGCCTTGTACAGCTTCTCAGACGCCTGAATAGGATCTTTATCAGTCAGACTTTTTCCTTCCTCTAAGTACCCCAGGGCAAGATCAAGATGTTCCTCAGAAACTCTGCGACCCTCCATCTAT
>NZ_JANGFQ010000196.1:0-2368 GCF_024707025.1 Candidatus Culexarchaeum yellowstonense | reverse complement strand
CAAGTTTAAGAGAGCTTATGGAATCACTCAATGCAAGTTCAGGGAGCGTTTACTATAACATTGAACTCTTGGGAGACCTTGTAAAGAGGGATGTGGGTGGGAAATTCACTCTTACCGATAGGGGGTGGATGGCTTATAGGCTTCTCATGGATGGTAAGGAGAGGATTTCAGAACTAAAATACTATTCTAGGATCCCCATCCCCCTAAAAGTTAGATCCAAACTTTCCACAATTCTATTTCCAAGATGGCTACTCTTCTCACTCTATGAGGGGAAAATCCTAAGATTAATAATCCCCATAATAGTTTTAGCCTTCGGCTTCTTCACATGCTACTGGACTAATATTGAATTATGCCTATTCTCAGCTTCATACAAACCTCTACAATGGCCCATATATACTGGTTTAAGATTCTTAGCCTCATGGCTTATAGTTTACTTTGCCTTCGACATCCTCCCACTCCTAATTCATGGTAGGGTTGGCGGTAGAGGTATACTATTCTTCGGTTTATCCATAGCCACAATCCCACTAACCATAATACCATACATAATGATCTCCAATTTAAACTTCACAATTCAAGGAATCCTAATAATTGCCTTACAGTTCTCCTCATGCCTCCTAGCCTCCAGCACAGTTTCAGCTGCTAAGGGGCTTGGTTTAGAGAGAGCATTCCTTCTCACAGTGCTCATCGTATACTTGAATTTGACGTTAAATGTTGTTTTCAGGTTTTAGCAATCTCCTTTAAAGCCAACTCCATTATAACCCTATAATCCAATTCCCCCAACACTTCCCCATTTGCCGATAAAACCCATACGGTGTCCACCCCCCTCCTAACCATCTCCCTAGCCGCATCAGTTACCGTGGCATCCTCCGGTATTGTGGCTGGAGGCTCTGCAAAATCTATTGCCCTAACCCCCAAAACCTCCCTAAACTCCACCTCCAACTCCTCCGCCAAATCCTTCAGCTCCCTCGTCTTTAAGAGTATCCACTTCAATATCTTATGTATCGTGATCATCCCAATAGGCTTCCCATCCCTACATAATAGGTACGTGTGTCTCCCTGGACTATACGTGGCCATCTCCATAACCTTCCATATTGGGGTTTCAGCATCTATTACATTGGATACTGGCCTCATATACTTTGCAACTTCCTCTCCCCTCAATTCCTGCAACTTCTCAGTTTCCTCGCTCAAAACCTTACACCAATACTTTTATTTTGTTGACTGTTATTAAATGTTTCCGGGATTTCATGGTTGAGTTAATAAGGATTCTCCGCGGGAAGCTTGGTGCACTGATAATTTCACCATTAGCCTCAGCAGTCTTTGGCTTTGTCCTCGGATTCAATTCCAAGCAGATCATTGCCCTATCACTATTCGTTGTAACAGTTCTCGGAGCCCTCCTATACTGGGAATATAAGCTCATAATCTCACTTTTCAGCATCTCATTAATTCTAGGACTTGGAGTCATTAATGTGGAAACATTCATCGAGTCTGCAGAGTTCAATATAATCCTCTTCCTTGTCGCCGTCAGCATCCTCGTAGCCCCACTTAAACGCGTGGGATTCTTCAAATGGTTCTCCATGATCATACTTAAGCTATGCAACTTCAGTTTTAAGTGGTTTATGGTTATTATGGCGTTTTCCTCAATGATCTTCGCATGCCTCATGGATGAAGTTTCCTCAATAATCTTCATGTCCACCATAGTCTTAGAATTTGCAGAATTTTTCAACTTCAATCCAGTCCCCTTCATACTTCTCATCATAATGGCCACCAATATTGGTAGTAGTGGCACTGCTCTAGGTAATCCCGTGGGATTGCTCTTGGCTTTCGAAGCTAAGCTCAGCTTCTCAGAATTCTTGAGGTGGAGCTTCCCAATAGGCCTCCTATCAGTCTTCATCCTCTGCATCTACTTCATGAGGAAGAGGGGGACATATGTGATTGAAGCTCAAAGCTCAGTGAATAAGGTTTTACAGGAGAGTGGCAGGATTGTGGATGTAGCATCATTTGTAACTGATTATAGGAAGCTTGTCTACGCAGTCATGATATTCCTATTCTCAATTCTAGGTGTAGCTTCCCACAGCTTCTGGGAGCATACCCTTGGCTTAGGGGAGGGAACTATGCTTCTAGGCTTCGGATTTATTGGCGCCTCATTATCCCTAATCCTATATAGGGAGGATGCTAAGGAGATTGTGGAGGGGGAGGTGGATTGGTGGAGCCTCCTATTCATAATGTGCATTTTAGGTGAAGCCGGAGCTTTAAAATATACTGGAGTTACCGCTAGGCTTGCGGAAATGGTCCTCGGAGTTACTGGTGGGAGTAGCTTCTTAATCTTCACAGCATTCTCATTATTCACCTTCACACTTTCACCATTCCT
>NZ_JANGFQ010000228.1:0-2385 GCF_024707025.1 Candidatus Culexarchaeum yellowstonense | reverse complement strand
GGATTGGCAGAGCTATCGTCTCAACATTAGATTTCAGAGGAAGGGGGGGAAGGGGTTGGAGAGGGGATATGTGCATACACTTAACTCTACAGCTATTGCTTCCACTAGAGCTATAACTGCCATATTGGAGAATTATCAAGAGCCTGATGGCTGTGTAGTTATACCTAAAGTTTTGAGGCCTTACCTTGAAATGTTCAAGAAGGCTCCTAAAGAAGTTATATATCCAGTTAAGGGTAAAGTGGAAAAAAGGTAATTTATGTAAAAATTAGTTTTTAATTATCTTTACTTTTATGGCATGTACTGAGCATGATATGCATGGATCGTAATTCCTCACTATCATCTCCACCATCAACTGTGCTTCATCTATCGGCTTGCTAATTATTTCTGAAATTTGCATTAGTATATCTTGCTCGATGTGTGCCAAGTTTTGTGTGGTTGGAGCTATTATCCTTGCCTTCTCCACGTACCCTTCACTGTTTATCCCGTATGAATGATATAGTATTCCTCTAGGTGCTTCTGAGGCTCCACATCCCCATCCAGCTTTAACTTTCCCCTCTACGTATGGTTTCTCCGGCTCTCTATATTCATCTATAAGTCTCTCTATTTCTAATGTTGAATGATATATCTCTGCCATCCTGGCTATTATGCTTTGATACGTGTTCACTAGAGGTGCTTTAAATCCATATGCTTCCAATACGTCTCTCACCTCTCCTCTTAGAGCTTTGTAGTTGTTGTTGAATCTTGCTATTGGGCCAGTTACATATGTCCCCCTTCCCTTTATTCTGCACCTTAGCGATGTGGAGTATGGTACTTGGAATTCTTCTATTTTGTCTTCAAATTCCTCTTCAGATATGTTTATCCCCTTATTGGACACGATTCTTCCGCCTACTGTTGGATATTCCCCTTCGGGGTCTTGTAGTGATAGGTATTCGTAGTCACATTTTATTTTAGGAATTTCTAGCTGGAGTATCCATTCTAATAATTCTTTCGCAATTTCCTGCTTATCTTTGCATTCCCTCTTAATGTCTTCAAGCTCTTCCCTCCTTATTATTCTGTAGAATCCTCCAATTCTGCATGAAACTGGGTGTACCGATCTTCCTCCAATTTTTTCCATAACATAGTTTCCGAAGGCTTTCAGCTTTAGCGCTTTTCTAACTATTTCCGGCTTTATTCTTGCCAATTCTATTACGTCGTTTAGTTTCATGAAGTCTGGTGCATGTAGTAGGAATACGTGTAGTGTGTGGCTACTTATCCACTCCCCAAATAGTAATGTTTTTCTTAGATTTTGAATTTCCTTTGGAATATTTATTTCAAGTATCTTTTCCATTGCTCTGCTACTGCTGTACATGTATGGTACTGGGCATATTCCACATATCCTTGCCACAAAATCTGGTACTTCTAAATACTTTCTTCCCTTTACGAAGGCTTCGAAGAATCTTGGCGCTTCAATTATTTCCACTTGTATCTTCTTCACATTTCCATTTTCCACTACTATTTCGACTTCGCCTTCACCCTCCACTCTCGTTAATGGTTTTATGTTTATTTCCATCCTTTTATTCATATTTCTCCACCACCTCCTTGAATTTGGGTCTCCAGCATTCAAATTTCTTGAATAACAATGAAATATCCTTCTTGCTCAATTCTTTCTCCATGAATTGTTGTGCTAGTTTTGTTGTTTGTGATAGGTCTGATGGTCCGTAGCATGCGTAGCATGGTCTTTGGAAGCTTGGGCATATTGCTCCGCATCCGGCCATCACCACTGGTCCTAGGCATGGTTCCCCCTTCGCCACTAGTACACATGTATACCCCTTTATTTTGCATTGTATGCATAAGCTGTGTGTGGGTAGAAATGGTTCTCTTCCAATTATTATTTGACTTAAAACCCATAGTAATTGCTTCCTGTTTATTGGGCACCCTCTTATTTCGAAATCAACTTTCACATGTTCTGATAGTGGTGTGGATTTCTCCAGAGCTTTTATCCATTCTGGGTTTGGGTATACGATCTTCTTGTATTCTTCAAGTTGAGCCCAGTTTCTAAGGGCTTGTATTCCACCTGCAGTGGCGCATGATCCTATTGCTATCAAGTACTTTGATTCCTCCCTTATCTTATGTAGTTCCTCGAGTTGTTCCGGTGCTGATACGCTCCCCTCTACGAGGGATATGTCGTATGGTCCTTTCATGAGCTTTCTTGAGGCTTCCACAAAGTATGCTATTTCAACTTTACCCGCTATCTTCAGTAGTTCTTCTTCTAGGTTTAGTAGTTCGAGTTGGCATCCACTACAACTTGCAAATTTGAATATTGCAATTTTCATATGTATTTCACCTCGAAGTACCTCTTTATTTTTGTGTATTGGAATACTGGGCCATCTTTACATATGAAGAATG
>NZ_JANGFQ010000223.1:0-2395 GCF_024707025.1 Candidatus Culexarchaeum yellowstonense | reverse complement strand
ATAATACTTGACATGGCTGGATAGGCTAAGCCAGAGGCGGGGGATTTCACTTAGATTAGCTGGATGTATAACCGTGTTCACACCCACATTTGCTCCAGCCCTACTTAAATGTTCAACAGCCTTCACAGCTTTGACTTGCGTTCCAGTTACGCCGCGCATGAAGTCATGGGTGGCTTGGAAACCGTCAATGGAGACAATCACGTAATCAAAGGTTTTGGCAAGCTTCTTGGCAGTCCACTCATCCACAAGTGTGCCATTAGTGTTTATGGATGTGGCTAAGCCGTAATCCTTGGCGAGCGTGGCGAGACTGTAAATGTCACGCCTCAATAGGGGTTCACCGCCACTGAAGCCCAATGCAGGCACACCATATTCACATATGATTTTCACAGCCCTCAAAGCCTCCAACCCACCCAACTCACTCACCCTCACACGCCAATTACTGCAGAAGCTACACCTAAGGTTGCATTGGAATGTGACATTATAGTATGCGGCAAGAGGCCTACATCTACCCCTAAACTTGGCATCTAGATATGCACCTACAACCCTAAGCATGCTCCTAGCTGACATGTGAACACTCCAAAAATACTATGCCAAATGCAGCCACATAAGACTTACCAATTTTTGGCTCGCACCTATTCCATACATGATTACCCTCCTCCCTCCAATGTGAGGGAAGTATTTGAGGACTATTATCCCGCTTGGAGGGCCAACGTGATCATGCCGCCCTTAACATCGTTGAAGGTTGCCCCCATAAGAAGTGGAGCATTATTTATTAATCTTACAGTCTGCTTAACATGCACCATAACTAGCTGTCTTCTTTGATTGGAATCAAGATTTAGAGAAATATTAATGAAATGTGTGAGAGAGCATGAGATGTATACAGCTATTCTCAACGATATGATTATTGCCAAAATGGGGGTGGCATAGTTTTTGTTACAGACGAAATATCGGTGGAATCGCTGAGGAACGCTTACCCCGAACATGGAAACCATCCATAGAGGAACTCCAACAAAGAAACATTATAGGTGGAATGCTTAAGAAAGCGTGAATGGGAATATCATCAGAATTTGATAGTCAATGGTGTGCCGATTAGACGTAGAGCATGTAGTATTCTGTCTTCTCCACCCTCCCCGTTGATGGGTCTACCCTAAGACCTAAAGTTTCTAGAGTGTCAACGCCTATTACAGGCATAGCATCTTTGAATGCCATAATCCTTATAGGACCCTTTCTACCTTCAATCTCAACTTCAGCCACAAACATTTTAGCCTTAACAATTCTACCATCACCAAGCTTCAATTCAACTTCAAAGGGTGTTTCAATAAAGTATTTCTCAGCTAAATTGAGGGGCATTACCGTGAAGGAAGCCCCAGTATCCACCAGTATCCTATCAACCTCCAACACATCCTTACCCCTAAACCTGGCACCCACAAATATGTGACCCATACCCTTAACCCCCTATATAACAGAAACTCTCCCATTAATAAAAGCAATCATGAATTTCAGCTAAGCAAAACATCCAATTGAAACCAATTTTCCAACAAAGAACATTTTATTATAAGAGTTTCCTCAGTTTTCCAATGAACCCCTTCACATCTTCTATGGCGTATTTCACGTCTCTCAGGGTCATCCAGTTTTCATAGAAGTTTTGGTGGAGATTGTTGGCAGCCCACCACATACGCCTCAACCCTCCATCCCCAAGTTTCTCAACAAGCCCATCCACATACCCCCATAAGCTAGCATGACTCCCTAGCTCCAACCCCTCCCTAGCCGCTACAGCTTTAACCATCTGGGAAGCCGCCACCCAACCCTTCTCCGAAGCCTGCACATAATCACCCTTAACCAGAAACCCCTCCGCCTCCCTCAAAAATTTCTCAGCAAGCTTAAGGTGAAGCTCAACTTTCTCACTGGGGTCTAGGGGGATATTGAGAGCCTTCGAAAGAACTTCCACAGTAAACTCTTCTATGGACACACCCCTCCTTAAAGCTTCCCCCCTCAACTTTTCAACAAGCTTTCCACTGAGAAAATCGAACATCACCCTTGATATCACCATATCAAGATAAGGGCTGAAGTAAAATAAACCTTGCCACATCATTAAATTACAGTTAGGTTTCCAATAGAGATTTAGATGGCATCCCGCAATCCCACTTGAAAAGAGGGGTCACTCATTCTTCCTCCCAGTAATCTCTTCAATGATTATTTCGCCAACCTCCACCCCACCAATCATGGATTCATCCAAAGGCTTCGCAACCCCATTTGGGTCATACTTCTCCATCATCAACCTCAAAACCCTTAACTTCTCCCCTAAATCAACTATGAAGTGGACTCTACCAAAAACTAGTACACTGCGGTAATGCATGGTGAACTTGCATGGCATTTCTGAGGGGACTAAGCGATA
>NZ_JANGFQ010000258.1:0-2475 GCF_024707025.1 Candidatus Culexarchaeum yellowstonense | reverse complement strand
TTCCCTTTTTTTATTCCTTTAGTATCATGAAGTCTGATGGTTTCCCTCCTAAAACCATTCTATGGTATTCTTCCCCGCTACTTGTAGTTACCATTTCAATTTTCCCTTGAGCTATAACCCACTCCCCCCTTCTGGCTTGTTCGCAGAATCTACCTCTAAACGACGTTATTTCCACCAACTTTTTCGGGTTGCACTCCCCCTCAATTAACTCTACATTGGATATACTGTACTTGCATGGTGTGAATATTGCGTATTTATCGTCTTCAATTAATGCCTTTACCCTTGCATAACCAATAGTTCTATATAATTTATCACCATACTTTTCTTCAACTTCATCCCAATCCAGTATGAATCTTATGAAGAATTCCCTGTTTAGGAATTCCCCTTGTGAAACCTTTCTCCTCTCAATTTTTTGGAAGTCTTCGAAGGTCATCCATGTATCCTTCACCCTAAATTCGTATAGTTTTCTTAACTTTTCCTTATCATACTTTCTGAATCCCATCTTCCCTTCTTCCAATAATTTTTTCAGTTCTTCGTATACTGTTGTGCAGTTTTTCCATCCGTAAATCGTTATGTCTATGTCTGAGTCTTTTGTGTGTAGGTTTACGAGTATTGAGCCTGTAACTCCCATCTTCCCTATTGGTACTTGTGTTATGTCATGTAGTGTTTCGATCATTTTTAGTGCGCAGTTTTCAGTTTCATCCAATACATCTTTACCCATCAATTCCATAACCTTCCATTCTGGTTTATAGTGTTTCATTATTAGGTTTGTGGGTATGCTTTCCATCCATTCCCCGAAGATTTCATCGTAATGCATGTATTGTGGATACTTATCCCTTACAATTCTATCTCTATTGGTTAATGAGTAAACCTTCCTATATCTCCTTCCACCTCTAACCCTTTCACCTAATGGGTCTTCTATGTATCTTAGGTATGCAATAATTCTTCTTGGTGGATGTATTAACCCCTTTACGTCGAATATTAATCCTTCTATGGTTTCTATGAAATCTCCTTCACGGGCTTTTACTTCCCCCATTCCTTAATCATCTCATGAACTTTTAATATTTTAATCCCATTAGTAGGGCTATCATTATTGATGTTGCTGTTAGGTCTGCTGTTGTTCCTGGATTGTAATCGTCACCCAACTTTTGTAGTTCATCGTCGAATTTCCAGAGTTTCACCTTCCCCTCTTCAGTTGTTAATCCACCTAAATTCAGTATTTCCCTTGCAGTTTCCGATATCCATTCTGTTTCCTTAATTCCAATTTCAACTGCCCTCTTTATGTCTCTAACCTTCTTTAATCCAATTTTCCTAGCTATGAATGTATCCGGATATTCTGATAGTATTCTTAGGAATGTGTGTACTATTGCTATGTTTATATCCCTAGTCTTCTGATATACTTCCATTAATTCTTTGTATCCCAATTCTGATGATATTTCTATCCCATTTGATAATTCCTTTGCAACCGTGTCGTAGGATGATGATTCCCTCATGACATCTATTAATTTGATATCCTCATTGATAATCTTCCTCCTAAAATTCTTGTCATATATGTCTGGGAATCTACCATCCTTAACTTCGCCTAAGTCTTTTGGTGTGCCAGCTATTCTTATGGCTTCATATACGTTTATAGTGTCTGTGGCTGTTGTTGAATTCATTATCTCCATGAAATTCTTCCTCAATTGTGGTATTGAAATTTCACCCTCCTCCATATATGTTTTCGCTGCTGCTGTGGATAGTGGTATGAAGAGTAGGCATATCCCTAGATGGGTATTCCCATCCATATGTGATTTTGCAACATCAATTACAGCTTTCCTTATAAGTCTACCAACACCTATCTTTGAAATCTCTATCTTCCCCCTCGAAGCCATAACCCCCCTCTTCGCTGATAATTCCACTGATGATCCTAAGGCTATGGCTCCAGCTAAGAAGTGTTCATAACGTGTATCGGGGTGATCTCTAGTTCTATGGACATTTCCAGGTTTAGGGTATCCGCTCACTTCAAGTATTGATGCCAATTGAGCTGAATTTCTAATGTGTTCAATTACCCCCTTCACCTTCATACCATCACACTCAACCCTAAACTTAATTGTAAACCCCTATTAATAGGGTTTAGTTTTAAACCTTTTCAATTGGTTGAGGCAATAAATATATTTGGAATTAACCATTAGTAGGTGGGGGTTTAGTTTGAAGCTTTATGAGTTTGAGGGTAAGAGGATCTTTTCAGAATTCAATATCCCTGTTCCAAGGGGGGCTTTGGCTTCCAGTGTTGAGGAGGCTTGCGTTAAGGCTTTGGAAATTGGGTTTCCATGTGTGGTTAAGGCTCAAGTGCTTGTTGGTGGTAGGGGGAAGGCTGGTGGGATAAAGGTTGCTAGATCTATTGATGAGGTTAAGGTTGCTGTTTCAAAAATGTTTTCTGAGGGGGTTAGGGGGGTTCCTGTTAGGAGGGTTCTTGTGGAGGAGGCTGTTAACATT
>NZ_JANGFQ010000120.1:0-2478 GCF_024707025.1 Candidatus Culexarchaeum yellowstonense | reverse complement strand
AGAAGCCCTTATAAATGGTTCAGGATCATACAATTTAAATACTGGACCAATAATAAAACCGAAAAGTAAAAGCCAAATCACATCTGGAACCTTAGTTTTAACATAAAATAGGTTCCCCAAATATCCAAGAAAAACTGTGAAAGCAAATAAAAGAAATATGCTTATATTAACAGACAAGCAATACCACCCAAAACTGAAAGTCCATAAATAAATATTGTGAAAACTAAAGTTAAACCTTATGAATGGAACTTGCAATATCAGCGAAATGCAATATTATTAATCATAGAAATTTATATGAGGAGATCTAAACTTCAAAATATGGGTTACGTCAAGCAACTCAAATAGTGTAAGAGAAGTGACCAATGGAAAATATTATATTAATGATGACGTAAAGGTGTTTGAACAAATTATATGGGGAGTAGAGGGGCTATCCATGAAAAGTGTCATCATGATGGGCTCTGAAAACGACCTAAAAACGCTCTTTAACAAATTTAAAGGAAAAACAACGATAATAGGACCAAAGATCCCAGATGGGGAAATCGCCATAAGATACTGTGAATTAAATAATTACGATGAAATACCGAGAGGAGTGGAGGATTACCAAGAACCCGGCAAATACAGATTAATGCAAGGAAACTTCTTTAGACATGGTTTCGATTCCCCAAAGAGGTATCTACATCCACCAGCATTAAAAATAGTTAGGGTAGAAAAGGGACTTGAAATAAAGCCATACAATTATGACCCGAAAGAAATTGTGTTTTTTGGCATAAAACCATGCGATGTAGCAGCAATAAGAGTTATGGATAAAACGTTCACATGGAATAAAGATGCATACTATAATGCCCAAAGAGAGAAGATAACGATAATAGTGGAAAACTGCACAAATCCTGGGAAAACATGCTTCTGCGCCACGATGGGGGCAGGTCCCAGAGCCGCTGAAAACTTCGACATAGCATACACAAGGATAAATGGTAAAGTATTATTTGAAGCTGGAAGCGTTAAGGGGGAGGAAATATTGAAGGGATTGGAAACTTTAAAACCAGCATCAAATGAAGTTATAGCTGAATTCATCAAAGTGATGGATGAAGCATATGAAAAAGCAAAAGCACAATTCACAACAACAAACCTACCGGAAAAACTTGAAATAAACATTGCAAACGAAAACCTATGGAAAGAGTTATCTGAGAAGTGCCTCGCATGTGGAAATTGCACAATGGTATGTCCAACATGTTTCTGCTTCGACATATATGATAAATCACACCTAGACGAATACGTTGACAGAGTGAGATACTGGGATAGCTGCTTCACATACAAATATGCTGAAGTTGCTGGAGGACACTTCAGACCTGAAATATGGGCAATGTATAGGCAATGGATGCTACATAAATTCTCATACTGGAAAAAGCAGTTTGACGTTTTTGGATGCGTTGGATGTGGAAGATGCATAACTTGGTGTCCAGCTGGAATAGACATAAGGGAAAATGTTAAAAAAGCTTCTGGGGGGTGTAAATGATGGTTTACAAGGAATATATACTGAAAAAAGCATTAATAAGTAGGATAACGCAGGAAACGAAGGACACATACACATATCACATAAAGCCATTAGAAGATGAAATTAGGGGGGCTCCTGGACAGTTCAACATACTATACCCCTATGGAGGAGGGGAAGTGCCAATATCCATTAGTGGAATGGAAGATGGGGAAATTATGCACACAATAAGGTTTGTTGGGGCAGTAACCAGAATGCTAAGTAAAATGAGGGAAGGAGAAATAATTGGTTTAAGGGGGCCTTATGGAAACGCATGGCCATTAAATGAAAGTAGAAAGCAAGATATACTGATAGTTGCGGGCGGAATAGGGTTAGCCCCACTAAGACCAGTAATAATGGAAGTCAAGAGGAATAGATCAGAATATGGTAAATTGATGATATTGTATGGTGCAAGAACACCGCAAGACCTACTATACAGAAGGGAATTTGAAGAGTATAACAAAATAGAAGATTGCGAATTCCATGTAACAGTGGATAAGGGGGATGAGAAATGGACTGGGAATGTAGGGGTTGTAACAACACTAATACCAAAAGTAGAAGTAAACCCGAAAAACACCATAGCAATGGTATGCGGACCAGAAATCATGATGAAATTCACAGTGAAAGATCTTATGGAGAAGAAGGGGCTAGATGCATCAAGAATATACATATCCATGGAGAGACGCATGAGATGCGGTATAGGGCAATGCGGACACTGTCAAGTTGGACCATTCTTCGTATGTAGAGATGGCCCAGTATTCCAATACACAAAAATAAAGAGGTACTTCGAGGTGAAATACATATGAAAATTGCAATATTCAAATTTGCAAGTTGTAGTGGATGCAAACTTGAACTACTAAACCTAGAAGAAGAACTACTGGAGATAGCGGGTAAAGTTGAAATAGCATACTTTGTGGAAGCCTCAAGAAAGCTCATGAAAGGACCATACG
>NZ_JANGFQ010000263.1:0-2485 GCF_024707025.1 Candidatus Culexarchaeum yellowstonense | reverse complement strand
ACTCACCATCGTTTATCATTCATTCCGCTTAGAATTTATATAACCCTAATTTACAGTATTTTACGGTATCAGATGGTTAATGGGCGAAAGGAAAGGTGAATGTTTCAATATGTTTGAAGATATAATTAGTGAAGAGAACATCAAAAGATATGCGGAAGAAGAGACACAGAAGGCTATACTGTTCTTGGTTAGGAGAGCTTTTTACATGTTCAGCTCATATATAAATGGTGCTACACATTTATTTGAGCAGAGATTCAAGGTAGCGTTAAATGTGGAAGTGCAGCATACACGCATTGAAAACGGCTTC
Organism: Candidatus Culexarchaeum yellowstonense; assembly: GCF_024707025.1. Lineage (NCBI taxonomy): Archaea > Thermoproteati > Candidatus Culexarchaeota > Candidatus Culexarchaeia > Candidatus Culexarchaeles > Candidatus Culexarchaeaceae > Candidatus Culexarchaeum > Candidatus Culexarchaeum yellowstonense. The sequence continues at coordinate 2,178 of NZ_JANGFQ010000263.1, read as the reverse complement.
CAACTATATCTAAAGGTGTACTTAGACCCTGAAACCATTTCAAGGATTAGGGAGGCAGTCTATAAATATGTGAAGGAGCATGGCATAGATGTAAACATTAGATTGAAAATACTGAAAAGTATAATAAAGAGGGAGTTCAAAACAAATACTGGGGGTGTAAATGCCCTACTACACGATATCCATCCAAGTTCCACAGAAGGTGCTGATGAGATTGGAAGAGTTAGAAAGAAAGTATGGCGTGAGGAAGGAAGATCTACTGATGAAGGCGTTGATGAAGGTGATATACGAGGAGATAAAGTAGAAGGTGATGAGAAGTGAGCATATCTGGACCTGTACGTGAACTTCTACTCAAACTCCTCGATGGAGTTACAGATGCAGGGTTTCGTGCAGAAACAACTGCAATACTGTCAATGATCATTGGGAGATATGCTTCAGGGGATATTGATGGTGCAATGTTGAAGCGTGCATTAAATGAATTATGCTTCGACATACTCTATATGAAGAATCCAACAATTGATATTGACAAGATAAAGGAGGAGGCAAGCAGCTGGGCTGAAAAACTATACTATGCAGTGATGACTAGAACTCTGCGTGAACGCATCTCAAGAATGGGACCATAGTGAGGGTGAGGATGCGTGAATAATGATGCCAGTGAATCATCAACACTGCTTAATGAATGCTTCAAAATATCAATAGAGGATATTGAGAGGATAGATTGGCGTGAAGTTGCCACTTTAAGTCTTGGAGTACTCGATCCTATTGGACAGCTTAAAGATTGGATTGCAAGTGCTTTAACTGGATTCATAGATATAATTAGAAAGGCATTTGAAACTGTAGCGGCACCAATAGCTGACTATGCAAGCAGAATATGGAGTGTAATTCAAGGTATACCTGGAACTCTTGCTAATATATTGAATGCAGTGAACACTGTAGTTGTAAAGCCAATACTTGACGCTTTAAACTGGGTTTCAACGCAGTTTCCAAGCATAGTTAATGCTGTTGGAATGCTTATTTCACGTGTAGGAGACTTCATTTCTGGCATACCTGATGCATTTAGAAATATTGTTTCAAGATTCACAAGCATGGTTTCAGATATATTCAATGGATTGATAAGTACTGTTAGGGGTGGATTCTCATGGCTTCTCGATCAACTCTCAAAGCTTCCAGACATGTTTAGAGATGTTTCAAGTAGAATTGCATCATTATTTGGCGATCTAGCTGAAAGGGTTAAGAGTGGATTCTCATGGTTCATTGAGCAAGTTGGCAAGCTTCCAGATATCATTAAGACATTAATTGATAAGGCTGAAGCATTATTTGCTGAGTTAATTGATAGGGCAAGTAAGGGGTTCAGTGGACTACTTGATTTGCTTGGTAAAGCTGCAAGTATGGTTAAAGATGCATTAGCCACGATCATAGGTGATATAGTTAGGGGTGTGGGTGGGATTGTAGAGTATATTCGTGGAGGATTCAACACTGTAATTGAATGGTTCAGTAGGGCTAGAGACTGGTTTACTGAAGCAACAAATGCATTGAAAGTTTTAGGGGCAAACTTCATGGGATTCGTAAATGCAGTTTTACAGTTACCCGAACGCCTCCAATATGTATTTGGAAGTGTAGTTGAATTCTTCAAGGGATTATGGCAAGCACTACAAGAATTCACTAAGGATCCAATATCATGGTTCAAGAAGAATATTGTTGAGCCAGCTTGGACTGGAATTGTAGGCATTGTTGGAAAGACTGTTGAAACTTTGAAGCCTGTTTGGGATGCAATTGTCTCAGCAGTTCAGTTTGCATGGGATAAGTTCATGGAGTTTGCAGGCAAAGTTAGGGATGCAGTGTTTGAGAAGCTTCATGCATTTGCAGAGGCAGTTATGAGTAGCATAACTGCTAAAATTGATGCATTACGGAAGGCTGGCGAAGCAATCTATGGCAAGTTCATGGAGGGATTCACTGCAATGGTCAATGCAGTTGAAGGGGCGGGTAAAGGGCTTGGTGAAGCATTGATAACTCCACTCTGGAAGGATCTTGCGTGGACAGGTCCACCCATATTGACAGCTGAGAATATGGTTAAAGCTTGGATTGTAAGCTTCAAACTCTCAATTCCACTATTCACCTTTGGATTGGCAATGGAGTTGCCCATTAGGGCAGTTGCATTCATAGCTAGGGGCATAGCGATGA
>NZ_JANGFQ010000212.1:0-2485 GCF_024707025.1 Candidatus Culexarchaeum yellowstonense | reverse complement strand
ATCATGTGGCTGTGAGAATAATAGTTCCAGCAACAGTTCTAAACGTGCTATTCATGGGTTTAATGGCTGGAAAGGTTTCCACTGGAGTTCTGGCTTCAGGGTTTAAGCATGCCCTACTATTATCGCTCTTATCTATGGCTGTAATCCTAATTTCACCTAGGATGGCTATGCTATTCGGAGCTTTTGGGAGGTGAAAACCGTGAATAGTTCCGGTGAGAGTGCAGTATCCAGCGTCATAATAACCTCAGTGGTCATAATATTGACTGTTGCAGCCTTTGGATATGCATTCTACATACTTGAGTCATCTGTGGAGTCAAGTAGCTTTGAAGCTTCTAGGGGGATGATGATGGACTTAGCATATGCCACCATAAACTCAGTTACAAGTGGTTTAAAATACGAATTCAGCTTCCCATCAAAATTCTCCGGATTGGGATTTTACGTGGATAACGCAACTCTTAGGCTTGAAGTAAGCGGAATCCCCAATCCTCCACCACCACAAGTCATTGACAACTCCACACTAACTGTTAAGTGTATTGGGGGTAGATTTGCATCCACAAGTTATGGTGTTATAATGGGGGTTAGTAGCCCATTTGTGGACAACATATACGATATACCCATGCTAACATCATACTGGGATTCAGATGTTGGTGGACCATGCATATCCCTAAACTTCACAAAGATCCTAGTCAAAACATACAGTTTCGGCAGCAACTTCATAATTGAATTAACATACATAGATGTTTCATGGACCCCCATAGGAGGTTCGGTATCAAACATGCTGATCGTGAATTATGCTGGCTCAGTTAGAAATGATATATATAAGAAGAATATCGGCTATTCAGACACTTATGTGAGAATTAAGCTTTATCTCGACAATAGACTTCTTGGGGAGAAATCTATTTTCGTCCCAAAACTTTCAGATCTCACGATTAGGCTCGTAATCCATAAAGTTAATTATGTTTGGGGGTGATGGCCTATTCCAACATCGCCAATATCAACTACGATAATCATGGTCTCCTTACTCTCCATATTCCTACTAACATCATACTATTCAGGAATACTTGCAGCAAGCTATAAGGCTGATATATCGGCGGCTGATTTGAGGGGGGTTGCAAGCCTAATTTCATCGCAACTACTTGAAGCTGTGAATCACGCTTATGGATTGAATGTGGGCGGCATTGTCATGTTTAGATTGAATATTCCAGACAATTGCCCCCTAGGCCCATACTCAATAACGATATCCTCCAACAATGGTGCTGTCACATTAACCATTAAGCCCACATTTCAACCCACAACCACAGTAACCCTAAAGCTACCCATATCCCCATACGTCTTCAACATCATTGAATCCACCGTTTATAGTGGTGCAAAGTGGAATTATGTTAGAATAGTTAGAATAGGTTCTTCAAACTTCACCTTGGAGCTTGTCTACGTGGGTGGTGGGGGTTGAAGGAGCCTATTGAAGCCGTAGTTAGTGTATCCATATTCATATTGATATTGAGTTCAATTACAACTTTAATAAGTTCAGCACCCAAACCTCCATCCATAACCTACATACCACTTGATAGTGAAGTTTCAGTGATCATGGATAAATTGGTGAATTTTGAAGGGCTCCCAAGGGATTGGGATGTCAAGGTCCTTAGGGGCGGCGCCATCATGGATTTCGGCATTGGAGGTTATGGTGGTGTGGATAGGGATAAAGTAAACCTCTTAACATACAATCTCATAGGTAAACCATCAAACCTAAATTCAGTCCCATTCAGGCTATCGCCATATGGTTTAAATGGTTGGGTTGATGGCGTTGATAGAGGCTTCTCAATAAACTTCACACCCATACTCAACATTACAATCACCTGTAAAGCTGTTGGGGGCTCCTACAATATTGAGGTTAAGGTTTACACGCTCGATGGCTCCGATGTAACTAGCGATTCTGATCTAACCATAATATCAGCATATGTATCCCCGGTTGGCGTGAAGTTTTCCTATGATAAGAAGTCACCATTACAGTTTAGTCTTCCAGTTAAGGCTATTGTTGCCATAGCCAACTATAATGGCTTATACTCGTTGAGCTATTGGGTTGATGGTGAAACATACTTCGGCTTTACAGTGGGCTGCTACATAATATCCCCATTAAGTTTAAGCGGTTCAAATTTGAAGATGATATTCCAGAAGCCTATCGGAGAAGACTTCATGACTGATGTTAAATTCAGTTATGTTTCCACTGTTGGAGGCTTATACATTTATAGGGTCTACAATTATGGTTGGAGTGAGGTGGATTACAATCTCGATCCAGATGCAGTCTTACTTGCAGCTGTGGATTCTAGTGGTTTGAGGGCTGTCTTCACAACATATCCAGCTCCAATATACACTCAAACTGGGCTTCTATCAACACCAAATCTAAGTTTCGGTGGCGCAGTGCCTGCTGGGGCTGCGTCATCATCCAGAGTGGTATCCATTGGTTTCCTAAACTACATTGTTAAGCTTT
>NZ_JANGFQ010000238.1:0-2495 GCF_024707025.1 Candidatus Culexarchaeum yellowstonense | reverse complement strand
GGACATCCCCCAAACCATTGCCGCTATTGTGTATCCTGAGAAGCTTTTATCCTCTATGGTTGTTGGTATTATCTCCTTTGCACTATACTTTGTTCTAAGGTAGGATAGTGCATCTTCCACCAATTCATGTGGGAAGCTTCTGGCTTTGAACATTATGAAGCAATTTGTTTGTGTTATTGGTTGTGAAACCAGTGATTTGTTGAATTCAAATAGATCCTTCCACTTCTTCTTGAAATCTCTCAGGTTATCTAGGTATGCTACTGTGAAGAATCCGCATTGTGGTATTATCAGTCTAGTTATATCTATTATGTCTATTGGGGGGTTTGAGAATCCACCATACTCCACAAGGTCCACTAAGCTTGATACTAGGGATGTAATTATTATGTTGGCTCTATCAACCCCCTCCCCCACTGTTTGGCTAAATCTCATCATCAATTCATTATCGAAAATTAATGGATTTAACCCCTTATCAAGTAAATTCCTTAAGCCAAGTATGGCGTTTCCAACGAGTAGGTCTCCCTCCCTTCTGAATGGTATTGTGCATATGGGTACAACTCTTATTCCAATTTCATCCCTTACATCACTTGACAATTCCCCTGCAACCATAGTTCCACATCCTCCACCTAGGCTTGATAGTGTTATTGCTATTTTGAAGTTCTCCTTCTTATGTAGGCTTTTCAGCCTCTTTAGAAGTTTCTCCTTATCCGTTTCATATGCGCTTTGCCCAAGTTTAGGGTCTTTCCCAGCACCATAACCGCTTAAAGTTTCTTCACCAATGGTTTCAAATAGGAAGTTTGGGTGATCCTTTATCCCCCTCTCCTCAAAGTATGATTGAACTCTCTCATGATCCTTCTTGCTAGTGTTTACTGCAACAAAGTAATTCTCTTTTGATCGTAGATTCTTGAAGGTTGCATATGCTATTGAAAGTATCCTTTCACCTGCACTTCCAGTTCCAATAAATAGTATTCCACCCATTAAACTCACTACTCAAAAAATAGGTATGATGATTTCAATTTATTAATTTTATTTAATTCTCATTTTACATTTATTTCCCTTTAGTGGTTAATGGTATCATGCATAGGAATTTCAAATCGCTATTTCCATTGTTGATTATTGTGTGTTTTGCATTTGGAGGTATGTATATTGCAAACCCCCTTGAAACCATGTATTCTCTTCCATCTATGATTACCTTTCCATCTCCATCTAGTATGAATATTTCATGTTCATATGGGTGTTCATGGTATGGTGAATTTCCGCCAGGCTTTACTTCAAATAATCTCATGGCAAAATTTGGTGCACCATCTTTGTCCGTTATTAGCCATCTAACATATGTTTCACGTGCCCCCTCAGCCTTCACGAATTCACTTTCAACTTTAGTGTAGTGTACAACTTTCTCCATAATATCCTCATGAATTAGTTCACCAAACAACTTAAAACACTTTTCATCCTCCAGTTGCTGGCGGTATCAACTCTACTTCATCACCATCATTCAACTTTACACTTCTCCCAACAGGCTTACCATTCAAAAGTATTACTATTGGGCCTTCACCATGCATATCCATCTTCCCTATTATAGGCCACTTCTCCCAAAGAATCTTCATCAAATCATCAACACTTACCCCACTTTTCATCTTAATAATAGCATCATTCCTACCAATCAAATCTCTAAGATATGATGTAAATTTAACCTTCACATATATTTCATCTGTGGTGGTCGGGTTTCCCATGGCGTAAATATTTCTATGAACCTACTTTATCAACTTTACCCTTCATCACGTAATAAATGGTGTTTGGGAAAGTTTGAATTTATGCAATTAGCAACTTTTGCCTTTTAAACCAAAATATCGTAATCCTCTTGGGATACGAGCATTCAATGACAATTAATTGAACACACTTTAAATTCAATATTTAAATTTTACTCCCTTTATATCGTAAAACTTATATACCTTCCATAACAAAAATATTTTTGATTACCTCCTTTTTTGAGAGAAATCCTTTGGATGTGGTATACATGATATTACTGGATTTGGCTCAAATAGAGTTTCAAGTGATTTCTGGTAGGATGGCGCAAGGATTCCTACTACTAATCTTCGGAATACTAACAATATTCGCGCTAGAGCTTTCTAAGAGGAGGCCTGAGAGGGTTAAGGTTAGGAAGATTCCCGCTGTGGAGGCTATAGATGAAGCTATTGGAAGAGCCACTGAGATGGGTAAACCAGTATTCTTCTCACCAGGGATGAGCGGCATTGGCGCACTTGAAACTCTTGCTGCACTATCAATTTTAGGTGATATTGCAAGAAAGACTGCTAGATATGGTATTCCACTTATTGTGGCAAATAGGTATTATACTGTTTACATGGCTGCTGAGGGTATTGTTAAGCAAGCTTATACTATGGAGGGTAAGGCTGACATGTATCAGCCTGAATTCGTAAGGTTCATTGCAAGTGAGCAATTCGCATATGCTCAAGGATGCTTAGGAATATTCCAGAGGGAGA
>NZ_JANGFQ010000158.1:0-2499 GCF_024707025.1 Candidatus Culexarchaeum yellowstonense | reverse complement strand
ACTGTTCATTGTTGCCAGGAATACTGTTAACTCTATGTCTGGGTCCATGAACTCAATTTTTAATGGTGAATTTCCACTTAAATTTAGGGTTATGTAGTCGCATATCAATGGAAGGTTTAATGTGTTCATTAGCTGCTTACCATCATAGTATGATTTTACATCACGATCAACCTTTGAATCGATATATATTACTTCATCGACATATGGTTTGAAATCCTTTGTGAAGGATCCATGATCACCATTCGAATATATTTGCAGCTCCTTACCATTAGCCTTCAACACTATCCTTTGATCGTATTCAACTGCTTGCTTTACTGCTTCATATAGTGGTTTCGCTAGGACCTTAACTTTACATTCATAATCAAAGTTTGGCTTAGGAACTTCAACTAATTTTGGTTTGAGTAATGGTATTATATGTTTCTGCCCTTGAAACTTCACAATCATGCTTCTACCATCACATTCCAATGTTACCGATTCATCTAATTCGCTGCTCCTCCCAGGCATCTTCAACCCCCTTAAAGCCTTGCTTAAAATCTTCAAGTCAATTGAGAAGTATCCCTCTTTATCGGCATGGTAATCTATCATCAACCTCTCCATCATCTTCAAATTTAGGGTTGAGGTCCTCTCCACGTTGATCGTGTTTAAAACTATGTTTTCATCTGAAACTTTGAATGTTGGTTGGGAGTCAAACTTTAAAATGTATTTTGTAATCTCCCTCAATATTACTCCATCAATCGTGAAGTGGAATGCTGCGTTATTCATGATTTCCACCTAAATGTGGAGTTTAGCGTTTAGCAAGTTGGTATTGTATTTGCCATTGTATTTGGGCAACCTTAGATTCAAGTATGCATATCCTATCGCTTAATACTTTAATCTCCCTCCTCAAATCCTCAATTTCCCGAAGGACCTCTTCCATAATCCCCCCTCACAATAAATAAAATAAAAAAGAAAAGGGAATAGTTTAGGGTATTAGGATTGGGCAGTTGGCTGGGTATTCCTTTAGGAATGCGTTTTTCCAGGCGTTCTCGGCATCTTCAAATACTTTGATCTTTTCAAATGGAACTTCACTTTTCACAATTAAACTCCATGCTCCACCACTTTCAACTCTGACCTTTTCTACGTATGTTTCGCCATTTTCACATTTATAAATGTAGTATGTTGTTCTAGTTAAGCTTCCTCTTTCGAATGTTTTCTCATCAACTATCTTCCCAATGACTTCAACATCATACCACTTTTCCTTGAGCTTTTCAACATCCTCAAAATCATATGCATATTCATAATGCCATTCCTTGTTTAATCCTCCTCCTGGGCTTGGATCCCTCCAAGCCCTGCAAACTCTAATTATAAATCCCATATGCTCACCTCATAGATTTCTGAAGAACGATAGATACTTGCTTTCATCATACTCCAACACTAGCACGGTTTCCCCATAGAAGTTTCTAGTGATCTTTGCATGCTTCGCTGATGCAATGAGGAAGGCGATATCCGTCAATTCAGGTCTAATGCCTTCAAGGTCTGGCCGTACTGTTGCAAGGGTACCGCTTAAAAATGCTTTAACCTCTTCCCTAGTGTCAAACATGTACATGTCAATGTCCGCTGGCATAGTCTTTGGAACTATAACCGCATATGCCGATTTCCTTCCAGCTTCCCTACTTTCCATTATGACACCTCCCAATTAATTATTGTTTGGGTTACATATAAAGTTTACTGTAAACAATTACAGTATAAGCTACAAAAAATAAAGAAAAATAATGAAAAAATAAAAATGAAGAATTTTAGGTTTGTCCTTTGCTTTTGCCCTTGTATAGATCGTCTACCCTTGCTTGTAACCTCCTAAACTCCATCCATAGACTTTCAATGCTATCGTTTAGTTGTTTTAATTCTAACCTTAAGTCTGCCAAATGAAAGAATACATTTGGTAACTCACTTAACTCACTCAAAAATTTTCTTACTTCTCTGAATGCATTACCGTATAAGTTAATGAGTTCCTCTAAATCCTCCACCTTGTATCGAAGTTGAAAGAATTTACTTTCAATCCAATCCACTCTTTCTTTTAATTCACTCACTTTTCATCACCCCTATTGCTTTAGCCATTTTCTCAGCTGCTTCGCTTACCTCACCGTATTCCTTATTCAATTCTTCAAGTTTTTGAGAGACGATCTTTAGGAACTCCACAAGTCTACCGCTCTTCACTAAAGCCTTCAATGCTTCTCTGGAGATGTTTCCGGGTCCCTCAATATTCTCCCATTCCTCTTGCCCTGAAGGTCTAATCACTATCACTAAGTCATGTCTACGGAATGCCAGGTAATAGTCTAAATCGTATTTTTCATTATGATAGAACGGTATGGTATCAGTTATATCAATTGAAACGGGGCATCTGCTCTGCCTACTGAAGTAATAGAAGATAGCCTCAACACTATCCCTAAGCTTATCGCTATAATTACTTAGCTGCCTCTCCTTCTCCTCAATATACTTAGCCAATCTAACCAATTCGGGTTC
>NZ_JANGFQ010000230.1:0-2526 GCF_024707025.1 Candidatus Culexarchaeum yellowstonense | reverse complement strand
AATCCACAGACAACCTACCACACTTAGAGATCAAAGCAACCTCATCATCAGTTAAACCAGCAAAATCCTTAACAAACTTCAGCCTCTCACCAATGGACATCTTATAGAAACCAGAAACCCTTGAGCTTCTAGACAAAACTCAACACCCATAGAAGGTATGAAGAACTTATAGCATTAAAGGTTTTCCCAACGAAAAATAGCATTAAATACTGAATGGAATACTATATGAGATGAGGGTTAAGCGTATGGAGATAGCCGTATGCATAAAACAAGCATTGGATGTATCCCAACTAAAGGTGGATCCTAAAACCCTCGAACCATTAATACATGTAACACCAATGAAGATGAGCGATATAGATAGAAATGCATTGGAAGAAGCACTAAGGATAAGGGAGAAACATGGTGGAAAGGTGACTGCAATAAGCGTTGGAGGAGATAAGGCTAAGGAGGTTTTAAGGGAAGCAATAGCCATGGGTGTAGACAACGCCATACACATATTAAACGACATTGGCGAAGTTGATGAGCATATAGTTTCAGAGGCATTAGCTGAAACTTTAAAGATTAAAGGGCCATTCCAAATAATACTCTTTGGTGAAATGTCCATAGACAAATATACAGCACAAGTAGGAGTTAGAGTTGCTGAGAAACTTGGAATCCCATGCATAACATACGCTAGAAGCATAAGCATAGATGGAGGGGAGGTTATAGCTGAAAGGGATCTAGAAGATAGAATTGAAATAGTTAAAGCCAAAATGCCAGCGATAATAACAGTAACTAGGGAAATAAACACACCTAGACTACCACAATTAATAGCTATACTTAGAGCTGCAAAGAAACCTATAGAAACACTAAATCTAAGCCAATTAAAAGTGGACCTTAAACCAAAACTTAAAACATTAAGCGTAATGGGAGTTGAAGTTAAAAGGAAGGGGGTGGTGATAAAGGATCTACCAGTGGACAAAGCGGTAGATGAATTACTCAACAATCTAATTAGAGAGGGGGTTATAAAGAGGTGAAAAACATGCATGCAACAATATTCTCAGAATCCCCTGAAGCATTAATAGAAATATCCACAAAATTAAGGGAAACCCTACCAACAGACTTAAGAATAGATGGAATAACAAAAGTGGAAGTGAGAAATCCAGGAGATTACGGTATAGACAAGCTACACATAGTGAAAGATTTGAAGAGCATGTATGAAGCTGAGGCAATTATAGGGAAGGTTGCCAAGGAATCCAGTTCAAAGCTGATAATCCTCGAAACAAACAAGAATAACAGGGAGATAGCTGCAAGAATAGCTGCAAAGCTAAATGCAGGATACGTAGCTGACTGCATAGATTTAAGATTGGACACCGACGGAGGTATAGTTGCCAAAAGAATGATTTACGCTTCTAAAGCCATTGAAACCATAAAATCGATGTCAGATGTAACGGTCATGACTATGCCCAGAAGAATTACGGAGCCTAAAGCCCTATGGAAAGTGAAATGCGAAATAGTTTATGAAGATACCCCTAAAATTGAAGCTAAAACAACAATAATTGATGTGAAGAGGAAGGAGCTAAGTGCAATTCCGCTAGAGGCCGCTGAAGTCATCGTGTCTGTGGGTAGAGGATTTAAGAAGAAGGAAGATTGCAAAATGGCTGAGGAATTGGCGAAAATACTTGGTGGAGTCGTATCATGCAGTAGACCAGTAGCAGCAGACCTAAAATGGTTTAACGAGTGGATTGGACTCTCAGGACATAAAGTTAGCCCAAAACTATACATCGCCATCGGAATTTCAGGTGCAATACAGCATCTAGCTGGAATACAGGGGGCAAAGGTAGTTGTTGCAATAAATAAGGATGCAGAAGCGCCAATGATAAAATCCGCTGATTACGGTGTGGTCGCAGACCTCTACGAATTCATACCAAAACTCATAGAGAAACTTAAAGCTACTAGTGCAAAGTAAAATCCAAAAACCTTTTTTAAATATTCCATGAAATACTGTATTCGTGGTTGAGTGGAATGGTTAAAGTTGGAGTCTACGTATGCCACTGCGGTAAGAATATTGCCGGAGTAGTTGACGTCAAGAGGGTTGTGGATGAAGTTGGGAAGTTAAATGAGGTTTCGGTGGTTAAAGATTACATGTTCATGTGCTCTAAGACGGGTCAACAATTAATAATTGATGATATAAAGGCTGGAAGGGTGGATAGGGTTGTTGTGGCGGCATGCTCACCGACAATGCATGAAGAAACATTCATGAGGGCATTGGAGGAAGCGGGACTTAACAGATTCCTGTTTGAAATGGCAAACATTAGGGAGCAATGTTCATGGGTTCACTACAACGATCCAGAAGTTGCAACTGAGAAGGCAATAGACATAGTTAAGGCGGCTGTGAAGAGGGTTTCAAAATATGAGCCGTTTGAAAGGGGGAAACTACCCGTAGTTAATAGGGCTTTAGTTATAGGTGGGGGGATAGCTGGAATTAGAGCTGCACTGGACATAGCTGATGCAGGTATAGAAGTATACTTGGTGGAGAAGTCTCCA
>NZ_JANGFQ010000232.1:0-2536 GCF_024707025.1 Candidatus Culexarchaeum yellowstonense | reverse complement strand
TGGATTCTTCATGGTGATGCCCATAGCATGGATAATTACCTCCATAGCCTTCTTCAAACTGAAAAGTGTTAAAGTGAAATGAAATCACCTTTAAACGAACAGCAAAATGCATATCAATTCACTTAACTTATTCACGAATAAAAATAGCTTTAATTATGTAGACCATATTAATATGGAAACAGTTATACTTAAAGTATCCGTTAACCATTAATCTCAAATTATGAAACTTCCTCTCTGAATTATCCTTCCATCCTTCAAATTGAGTTCAAGCCCCCAAGTTTCTAGAGTTGGTGCTCCAATTATCAAATCTGGTAGTAATCTCCTTTCACCCTCCAAAACAACTTCTTTAACCATATCCTTAGTCAAATAAATCCTATCTTCAATCAAGTATCCATCGATTAGTATTTGTGAATCCACATAACCATCAATCAATATCTTTTGCCCATTTAAAAGGGAAGCCTCCCTAGGCTTACTTAAAAATTTAAATTTAACATCGCCGAAAAGTTCCTTCAACCTCCCATACCCCATGATTGTGAAATTCGAGCCGGAATCAAATAATGCTAAAAGCCTGGAAATCTTTCCATCAATATTCACTTCCACATATTTCAAAATTAGCATCTCAACCACTAAAATATTTGATTAAACTCTCCATTTTAAACCTTCACAATAGATAGATATATGGAAAGTTTTCGTAAGCCATTTACCCCCATTATATGGGTTTCAGCATGTTAAGTGGAAAGCGCCAACAACCCGTTTACCATTCCTCAAAAGTTCATTGAAGGTTTTATAAGCTTCACTTGTAGGTTGAGTTATAAGCTTTACCCCTCTTTCCCTCAAAGCTTTTTCAACTTCTGGCAGAACTTTTACAAGCCCAGAATAGCCTGTACCAATAACCAACACTTCTGGAAGGGGAGTCCTATTGAAAACCTCTTTTAAATCTTCCACGCAGACTTCATGACCTTTCCTCCTCCACCATCCACTTAGAACAGTTTCAGGGAAAACTATGAGGTCACTCGTATAACGTTTACCATTTACAACCATAACTCCAAAATCATAGAATTCAATAAACCCATCTTTCACAAGAATCCTAGTTTAAAGTGGAATATTAAAGCCTAACGCTTAAATGTTGTTTAGATAAGGCTTATCCTCAAATCATCATTGATGTTGACGGTATATGCTCAAAACTTCCCCCATCACCTTCAATGTATATTCTATAACTTTCCATGATGTTCAATCCCATAATTGCATTTGCAACTAAATCTTCAACAACTCAATAAAATGAGGGGGTTTTCATGAGTGAATCTTCCTAGGTGTAATATCCCCCTTCCAATTTAAAATCCATATCCCATACTCCTTTGCAAGATCTATTGCTTCTGGAGTTGCATAATCAGTATATATTACCTTTATAATTTTGGGCTTGATCAATTCAGGCTTCGCTTCCCTTAAGAACTTTATCTTCCCCTCCAATTCTTCCACCAATCTTCTCCCAAGCCTAACAGTTGCTTCACCTATCACGCAAATGTCAGCTGATGAACCATAAATGTTTATCTCCTTATCATCAACAAAGATTCTGCCAAGCTTTATATCCAATCCCAATTCATCCTTCAACCTCCTCCCCACCACATCAAGACTCTCCTCTTCAATGGTGATTGTTAATCTATCTATAGTTGCTACAAGTCTAGCTTGAGTTACCTTTAAGCCTCTAACTTCCTCCCAAAGTCTATTCTGATTTTCCCAAAGCTTATTTTGATTCTCCCAAAGTCTTTTCTGATCTTCCCTTAGCAACCTAATTTCTTCCCACAATTTCTCAATATTCTCCCATATCCTTTTCTGTCCCTCCCAAAGTTTATTCTGCCCCTCCTCCAACCTATCAAGCCTCTTCAAAATTTCAGATAAACCCAAATAGCCAGCAACAGCATACCTAAACTCCAAATCCCTATCCAAAAGTTTAAGGAACTCTTCCTTCAACTTATCCATTCATGAATCCCAAAATATTAGGGGTGAAATTCAGATATATAAGCATGCTTTAAGTGTAGTTCCAGCCACTTTTAATCGTATTTAAAGCGCTCTGTAATTAGATCTCCTCATCATAATATGATTATTCCTTCAATAGTTTGTAGTAATCAACGAGAAATAGATCAATTATTGCACATATGGTAAACCAACCAATTATCACAAGGCTTCCGAGAAAGCTTCTGAAATCTAAGGGTAGAATATGGAAGATTATGCTTGCTAGAAATAATCCGCTTGCCAGATTTAGTAAACCCCACGCCCATGGAACTTCAGACCTCAATCCTTTGAGATACATAAAGCCAATACTCAATATCCATAAGCAATCTAGAAGGCATAGAGCCATTAAAAGAATCAAAAATTTCAAAATATTTTCATAGCAATAGCATCCTAAAAGTATGAGAATTAAGGATTCAATGAAAATCATTGTGAAATCGAATAGCCAAATATATGAAGAAACATTAGCTTTCTCCAACCTCCTTATGTGGAGGAGGTTTCCAATAGTGAACCTCAATAACGTGACGAA
>NZ_JANGFQ010000176.1:0-2537 GCF_024707025.1 Candidatus Culexarchaeum yellowstonense | reverse complement strand
GATGGAGCCGAATAGTATTGCGTAGACTATCCCATATTTTTCCGCAATTGCACTTACCCTTTCAGAAATTATTTTGATAATATCCAAATTCTTCCACATTTATGATGGGAGGTAACTTCAATTATTTAAGTATTTTATTTAACTGGCTTTGGTTTAAATTGGTTGATTCTGCTTCATTTATTGTTCTGGGAATATGGGGTATCCGCCTTTACTCTTAAAGTATTCTACGATTCTTTCTTGTTCTTCTTCTGAAAGTTTTCTGAATCTTTCTCCTGCTTTAATTATTTTTGGCCATAATCTTATATCGCAGGCCATTGGGTATGTTGTTACCCCCTCTTGTGATAGTGTGAAGTGAACCCCCATTTCTATATCCTTTTCATCTTCGAATGGTTCGTACCATGTTTGATACTTCCTTTCCGTTTTCCATCTCCTCTTTGCCACAGCTTTTATTGCTATGACTCCTATGTCTCTGTCTCTCGCTATTTTTAGTATGGGTCTGAAGTCGTTTTCTGGGGTTGGGTGAATTAAACTTATTGCTGTTACTGGGATTAGTATTGTGTCGAAGTCGAAGATTTCCAGTGCTTTTTGAATGATCCTCATATCATGGGATGTAATGCCTATATGTTTAATTAAACCTTGATCCTTTGCTTCTAGAAAGGCTTTCATAGCCCCATTCTCTGAGAATATTTGGTTGAGTTCCTCTAAACTTTTAACTGAGTGGAATTGATAAACTTCAAAGTATCCAGCTTTCAGTCTTTCTAAAGATTGTTTAAGTTCACTCCACGCCCCCTCCCTACTCCTCTTCAAAGTCTTTTCAGTAATTATTAGCTTACCCCTATTCCTACTTATCAAATCACCAAGCCTCAATTCAGCTTCCCCATAGCTTGGTGCAATATCAACCATATTGATACCCATCTTCATCGCATTTTCCACAGCCTCCACAGCTTCCCTCTCGTTTGGTGCAACTCCAGGGCCGCATCCCCCTATAGTTAATACTGATACCCTATAACCAGTTCTCCCCAATACCCGATACTCCATTCCCCCACACATCCTTTATTGTTAAATTACCCATACCTAACAATTTAAGCATTCCCATAACCAACTTTCCAACAACACTTTAAGCCATATATGTCAACACGTTTATGTTTCTTAGGAAATAAAGCAGATGGGGATAGTATTGGTATACGTGGTTAAAGCGGATGATAAGAGTAGGATAAAGTTGCCGAAGGATATAGCGGCGCCTGGAGATAGATCTCTAATAATCCCAGTTGGAGGAAAGATTGTCCTGCTGAAGATGTCTCCAAAACCTATTGAAGCAAGTTCATCATGGCTACATACTGAGTACTGAGAAGGATAGGAGGGAGCTTAGATCCATAGTTGAATCTCAAGCAATTAAAGAAGTTGAGAATAAGTTGAGGAGGAGGGGGGTTGCTGATTGAAATCGACGCCCCCACTAGGTTTGTGTTAAATTCTTTTCTCAGCCATTGTTACTACACCTTTGCGTAACTTATACCATAGGGTTATCCATAGGATTGAGGTTAATGTTGTTATGTATGTGGTGGAGATGTTTTCTGGGAATCCTTCCATGAGTCCTATTGATGCTCTTAGCATTATGATTAGGTGGGTTAGTGGGTTTGCCAGTAATAGTGTTTTGTATGGTTCACTGATGTATTGTAGTCTGTAGAATGCTGGTGTAGCCATGATCATTATGAGCATTAGGATCATTAGAAAAGATTCCAGTAGCATCCTTCTCTTCACTTTTATGGCGAGTAGTATTGCTGGTGGTATGAAGAAGGCGTATGTCAGCAAAATTCCACTTAGTAGTAGTGGGAAGTTTGTGTTAGCGGAGATGTATGTTAGCATGATTAAGCTCATAACTGTAGGTGGAATGTTTATGAGTATTTGCATTAATGCTGCTGCCATGAGTATTTCGTGGAAGGGTATTGGCATTAAGAAGTAGCTTTCAAAGATTTGTTCTTCAAACATGTTTGATGTGAATGATGCTAAGGAGTAGAATAGTGTGTTGTAGCTTACAAGTATAGTGAAGCCTGTTAATCCCGCCATTAAAGCTTCCCAGCTTCCTTGCGATGAAGCAAACATTACTGTTAGATATGTTGCTGGAATTATGTAGAGTGTGAGTAAGAAGTACCAATTCAACTTGTACACTTTGAGGAAGAATATTGTTGTATTGAATACATTGTAAAGCTTCATAGCACATCACTTCCCAGTGAAGGATTCAACTATAGATTCCAGTGATGGGTACTCTAGGAAGAGCTTTACATCCCTACTTATGGGGTTTGCAGCTAAACTCTCCAAATCTTCAATAGCTTCAACTAATTGATTATACCTGGCAATCAGAGACCCTTCAGATATCTTCACATCACCCTTCTTGAAGAATGGAGCTATATCATCCAACTTACCATAATACACCCTCACTTCAACACCTCTACTTAGATCGCTTGGAGATTTCACATGGGCAACCATCCTCCCAGCAAACATAACATATATCTCATCACCAATCCTCCTAACCTCTTCAA
>NZ_JANGFQ010000199.1:0-2542 GCF_024707025.1 Candidatus Culexarchaeum yellowstonense | reverse complement strand
ACAGGTATCAGCATTGGAATCTGAAATAAGGAAATTATATGGATCAAAACATCTAGATGAAAATTGTATTGAACATCCAATATGCAAGAGGAGGATGACACTAAAACTTTTAACCTTCAGATTAATTGAAGATGGAGCAAGTAGCGTACTCAGATATAGGAGTTGGAGACTCCCAGAATTAAATCAACCCATGGAAGAGCTGAATGGTAAAAGTATAATAAAAGCCTACAGGGAGGCTTTAAAGGAGAACTTCAACCACAAGATAGATGCAACGATAAAGATATTGGAAGCTGAGAGATATAGTAAGGGGATAGTTTTCGCAGAAGCAATAGAGGTAGTTAAACAAGTGGGTAGGAGGTTGCAAGAAAGGTTTGGAGTTGAAGATGTGGCTATAATGGTTGGTAAGGGGGAGATGACATTGGAGCAACAAGCATCAGCCCTACTACAATTCAAGGAGAAGGCAAAAATACTTGTAGCCACATCAGTGGGTGAAGAGGGGTTAGATATACCAACAGCTGACATAGAAATATGGATTGACCCTCCAAGCAACCCGCAGAAATGGGTTCAGAGGTTTGGGAGGATATTGAGGCAAGCTGAAGAGAAGATTGCAAGGACATATGCATTAATATCTATGCAAACGCATGAGAAGAATAAGCTTCTTGGAATAATGAGGAAGTGTGCCGAAGTATATGGGTTTACACAAAAGGTGGCTTACATGGATATAAACGATATATCTTCCGGGCAGACAACTCTAACAAGCTTCATGAGGAAACTATAAGTAAACCCTAACCCCAATTGGGTCGATCTCGGATATGAATATGTACTCTGTTGGGAATATGTTTAGCAAAATTGAAGCAACATCAATCATATAATCCCTATAAACAAGTGCATATACAACTTTGCCGGAAAAACCAAAACCATAAGATAAAATATTGGCTTTAGAAAGTTCACTTGCAATCCACTTCAACCTCACCGATGCAGACATAAACTCCTCACTAAAACGTCTACATAAGGGGATTATGTCATCGAAGCTTTTCACAGAACCAAGATCGATCGAGAAACTCTGAGGAAATGCTCGATGGGTATAAATTGGAAATTCATGGGCTGGTCTACCTGCAACCACAATTCTCAAATCATCTGGAACACCTATCCTAAGGTACTTAGCCTTACCAGGAACACTTGGTGTTGTGAAGAGATCCACTCCACCTATAAGTTGACTAAATGTGCATCCAAAACCAACATTATACTTCAATTCAATTATATGTGATATGGAAGCAAGATCCAGTGGGCTCAACTTTAAAGATAAAGCCTTCTTCAATGCAGCTAGGGTGGATATGATTGTGGCTGAAGCAGATGATATGTCGAGACCATAATTTACTTCAAAATGATAATCCACAACCCCCCTCAAACCCTCAATACCCTCACGTTTAATAGCCATTTCAATTGCCTCCTCAACCCATGGTAAATGTAGTTGCTCACGTCCAGCCACGAAATCCAAGTTTAACCTCTTATCATAATCCACTTCAACTCTACATGAAACCCCCTTGAGAATATTGGCTAAAGCACCAACAATGCCAGATTCCAATGGGTCATTGGAATATGAGAATCTAAAGAAGAGTGGGATTGTGAATGGGGAGAAGGATTTACCAATAAGCAATAGTTATTCAACCCCAATGAAGCTCCTTCTTAATAACCTCCCCCCGAGGCTCAAGCTCCTCGAATATTTCAGCTTGAAATCTATATATCTGTATGTCCCTATCAAGCCAAGCATCTGGGGGTAATCCAGCCTTAATACAGCAATTGCTCAGAAATTCTTCAGCATCCCAATTCCACTCCACAGCCACTTGTGGTAATAGTAAACCAGTAAACCACCCCTTCTTAACTATTAGACCATCAAGCCCAATTCTTATCATCTGTGGATACATTGATGGTGATGGAACCCTTATGAGTTCAGGTTCAGTTAAAATGCTAACTTCAAAAACCACTTCACGCAACTCCTCAGGCTTTAGTGGTCTAAACCTAGGATCAGATGTTGCAGCACTAATTGCTGCATCTATAAGGGCCTCCACCAATGGATGTGTGGGGTAAGGGTACCCTATACATCCCCTCAAAACTTTATGTCTAAATCCACCTTCAAACCTCAATTTATTGATTGTGACAAAAACCCCCCTCTTAACCCTAAACTTCTCAGGAAGATCTTCTGGTGGGGATATTTCTATACCCCTAGTTAAATACTCCTCAACAGACTTCCTAGCCAATCTAACGAGGAAAGCTCCATCTTCAACTGTGAATTCAGAGAGGCTCATATTACTGGTACCTCTAGATATATTGATGTAGAGTTAAAGATAAGATTTACCTTTACCTTCAACTTCCAATTGAACTCTACGTAACTTAGCCATTATATCCCTCCAATGCCTACCAATCCAGTAAACCTTACCACACCCATCGCAAACCCAGAAAATATTTGAGGATTCAGCAACATTTTTTGGAATTTTATCTTCAACATCCCCTTTTGAACACATTCTGAGTGGATGATTACATA
>NZ_JANGFQ010000112.1:0-2553 GCF_024707025.1 Candidatus Culexarchaeum yellowstonense | reverse complement strand
TTTCCCAAAGGTTTTAGCTTGTTTTAGTGTTTTTACAGACATAAAATCTTACATTTCTACTTCTTCCTTATCATGATGAATATTAGGACTCCTGATATGATTATTACCCTAGTTCCCATCAGATAAAGCTTATGTGTTAGCATGAGTTCTTATGTGTGGGTGCAGATGTTTGGAGGAGGAGATCAACTTCATAAGATCCGTTATAACACCCATCGTAGAAAAGCACTACCCCTCAAAGGCAAACCATGAGAAGATGAGCCTCTACGACCTCGTAACATTCGGCGTAATGGCGCACAAGCACTTCGACGGAATATACAAGAGAGCATACAGAGTCCTAATAGAAGACCTCAAACTCTTCCCAAAAGTAAGATACAACAAGGTAGTTGAGAGACTCAACAGATACGAAAAACTCCTAATCGAATGCCTAGGACTCTTCAAGCTCGAGAAACTGAGGATCGTGGACTCCAAACCAATAGAGACAAAGAAGCTCTCCAGGCTCGGGAGGCATGAGAAGAGGGGGAGCTCACACCTGATTAAGGAGGGGGAGCGTGTGGGGTTTAATCCATTAAAAGGGGGTTCTATGTAGGATACAAGATGACGTGTTGTACGGATGGGAGGTATTTGAGCCTCCTCTATGTTGATCCAGCTAATAAGCATGATATAACTATTGTGAAGGAGAGGGTGGAGGATTTTGTGAGAGGTTTAGGGGTTGTGTTGTTCTTCTTGATAAGGGTTATGTTGATGAGAGTTTTGCGGAGGTTATGAGGGCTAGGGGGGTGTGGTATGTGGCTATAAAGAGGGTTAATATGATAAGGAGTGAGGTTGAGAGGGTGTATTATCGGTTCTTATCTGTGGTGAGGAGGATCATTGAGACGAGGTTTTCTCAGTTGGATGAGTTTGGTGCAAGGTTTATGAGGGCGGTTTCGAGGAGGGGTTTAGCTGTTAAGATGCTCCTGTCCATATTATCTTTTAACATATATCAGATGATGAGGGGAGCCTGATGGGAACTAGGGTTACTAAAATCAATAAGATCCCAATTATTCTGCTTCCTTCTCTCAAGAAGCCTAACCCTCATACTATACGCTTAACAAAAGAATTTATGCTTTATGCTACATCACATGCCTCTTTCTAGTTAGGTATCAGAAGATGTCTAATTCAGATCAGCATCATGAAAGTGTTATATACTTAACTTCATTTTATCATTAGAAGCTATATATCATACTTTAATGATAGAGAAGTCATGGTTTCTTTATTAATGTACCGTATTCTGGTTGCGTCATCAATTTGCGGCGTGTTGCTAATTGATGATCAGGTTTTTAACTTAGTATGAATTGAACCTGCTATTATAGATGCTTTATCTGATGTGTTTGATCGTTTTAATTCTGTGAAAAATGTTGAGTTTTTCAAAAAGAGTTGCCAGCTTTATTAGAATCTGTTCTTAAAGCAAAAGAAAATAGGTTACGAGTTTGTATGGATTTCCGATAAAATATTTTTGATGGGACAACTGATTATTTTTATGTTTTACAAGTATTGTGGCAATTATAATCACAATTGCGATCGTTATAATTGCATATAATTGTGTGTAATCTGTCCTCCAGTTTGCTATAACAGTTTTTGAATTGTCCATTAAAATAGTAGCGGTTGTGGTTGTTGCTGTAGAATCTCCACTCCAACCTGTAAAAACTTGTTGAATTATGAATCCTACTGGAGACGTAACAGAAAATGTAGCTATTGATCCGGCATCATACCATCCTTCTCCTTGAGGATTACCATACTGAGATATAACTGTTAAGTAGTATTGGGGAGTGTAGTGAAAGGCTACAACGTAAGATTGATTAATAGTTAGAGATAATTGATATGTTCCAACTTCAGTTCTTGATATGTTTAGCATCCTATCATTAAGTTTATATGAAGTAAGAACATACCTTTTTTTACTAGGAATGGCGTCCATTATGTATTTGGAACTTAACCGTACTACTGAGTTATGGGTATGCCATTCGCTGGTAGAACTTATAATGGCATTTTCTTTAATTAAAAGAATCTTTAAAAGATGCTCTAACTGGGCTTTGATATAAATAGGTCCTCCATTCGTTAAATTATACGATCCTAGAGAATGGTATCGTGAGACGTTAGAGACTTCCTTTACAACCTCAATATTTATATTTTCTCTATATGACTGGTTATTTGCTTTAAAGCTTACATACAATGTAGCCTTACCATCGACGTCTGTTGTAATTTGTGGAATTGTTACACCATTAAGACTAATTTTAGCTCCTTGAAGGGCCTGTCCATTCATAGAAGTAACTATAAGCAACCGTTGTAAAATTATGGTAGCATTATCAGAAATTTGGAAATCTAATAAAGTAGAATTATATAGAACTAATATTTTCGCATTATCATAAATTTCTCCACTCCTTATATAAGAATTCTTAAGAATAATACTTGAAGCTCCGAATACCTTCAATGACCATGCTGATATGCTAGAATTAATCAGCACGATTTGAGGATTTGCTTCACTTGGGATTCTGTAGCTAAACTTTCCTGGTTGGAGAT
>NZ_JANGFQ010000130.1:0-2583 GCF_024707025.1 Candidatus Culexarchaeum yellowstonense | reverse complement strand
GCCTATACATGAGCTCAAAACCCCTATTCATATCCTTCCTAAGCTCAGCGATCTCATTTTCATGCCTATCAAGCCTTTTAAGTATCTCAATGAACTTTTCATCATGAACTTCTAAACGTTTGAGTATCTCAACGAATTTTTCATCATGGATATCCAGACGCTTAAATATTTCAGCAAACTTTTCATCATGGGCTTCTAAACGTGTAAATATTTCAACGAACTTTGCATCATGAGCATCTAGACGCTTGAGCATTTCAATGAATTTTTTATCATGGGAATCTAGACGCTTAAGTATCTCGATGAATTTTTCATCGTGAGCTTCTAAACGTTTAATAATTTCCCCTAAACCTATTAGACCTGCAACGGTATACCTAAACTCTTCATCCTCCCTCAGTAGCTTGAGTACTTCAGTCTTAAGCTTTTCCAATTCAATCAAAAGTAATAGTGATTGAAGGTGTTTTTATCTCTTTCCCCAGCCGATTTGGAGAGTTGCTTCTAAGCCTTAAAAGCTGAAATGTTTTAAGTAGGATATCCATGTGTAAAAACTTATACTATTTTACACATGGGAAATAGAACAAAATCACAAACAAGCCACTTTCAAAATCTAATAAAACCGATATCAACTTAAACTCTTAGAATCCCTCTACTTGCGAAAATCACCCTCCACAATTTTAATTTCATTTTCAAAGGTATATGTGTATTCCACTTAAAATATTAAAAGACCATTACTCAAACAAAACAATTCAACCATAATCACATCATCATGAAGCACCAATTAAACTAAACAGGTTTTCATAAGCCATACTTTACTTTGAGTTCTTTTCTAATCGTAGTCCAATCACTTAATTTCAATTCTCCTTTTAAAGCTTTTATTAAAGTCTCGGTGTCCACGGCTAAGTATGCTTGTGACTTAATACCATATTCTATCATCGATTTATCGTTTGTCCATATGGGCACTTTTAACTTTAAAGCTAGTGCGATGAAGGGAGTATCTTTTTCGTCAAACTCTTTGGATATTGTATATGCTTCTGAAATTTTGTTGGCATACTTGGATTCTTCAACAATGTTTAACTTTGGAAGTATTAATTCTTCTAAGATAAAGTTGAAAAATTCGGTTTTTAAACCTATGCGCTTACATATTTCTTCTCTATGTTTCTTGATTTCTTCCACCAATTCTTTAGGTGCATAGAAGTTTATACCTGAAAATATAACAATCCTCCTAACAATCCCTTTACTTACCACTGCAGAAATTATTTTGTTACTATCAATTACAATTTCCATTTCCGTTTCAGTCCTTCCCACATTTCCTCCTTCAGCTCATCATCTATCCTAATTATTTCCTCTTCATCTATAACTCCAGTTATCTCTTCCGCTACAAAATACTTTAACAAAAGCTTTCTGAATTCCTCAACAGCAATGCGTTCCATAGCCTTTTTAAGTAACTCATCCTTTGAGATAAGAATCCAAACTTCTTCTGGAACATCAATAGAAATACTCTTACTCACAATGTCAAATAATAAAATTTTAACTATTTATACTTTCTCTCCTTAGTGTTGTGTTGCGAAAACAATCACCCTCCACCAAATATTGAAAGAATAATTAGGGCAACAATAGAATTGGATTACGCTATGGAAGTACTTCAACTTTACAATAAATAAAAAGGATTCTTCTAACATGAAAATTTACAAGTATAATGGAAGCAAACATTAGCTTAAGCCTAAAGTCCCTTATCTGTGAAATCACCCCACATCCTAATGTGAATACCCTTCAGAAACATTGAGAAGACACCACATAAACAAAGCATTCAACACAACCCTACCGCTTTGAACATCAGCTTCCTAGAGTATACTTCTGGATCATATATTCTCCTACCATCCACAACTGCTGGATTCCTCATAAATCTTATGAAATCCTCTGGACTTTTAAGTTTACTCAAACCCAGAAATTCAACAGCCTTCTTCACATTAACCTTAAATCCTATTATCATCTTCATTGAATAAAGGCTTCACCTTAATACGACATTATTCTACCTAATTGATCTAATATTAGTGTCAAAGATCTGCCTTAAAAAGAGGATATCTTGCTCATCAAACACATTTAAAACCTCAAAGACGCCATGTAAACGAATTCTCTCAATAGCTACATGCAGTGGTAGGGAGAGTTGCCGTGATATACGTGAAGCTACTTCCAAGTAGCATTTGTTTAGAATGGTCTTTACGTTACCTTTAACACATTACCTATATCGTTTAAGTAAGCTCTAACCTTTTCTAGCTCATACTTTATATCCTCAATGTCTATGTTCCCCTCATAAAATACTGTTTCGTGGAGGTGTCTCTCCCTAGCTCCATACCTATCCCTAAGCATCAATTTCCCCATTTCGGGGAGCCTTATTTCCAGTTCCCTAAGCATCTTCCTGCGCTCCCAATGACTGGATGGAAGCTTTCCAGAAAACTTAAGAATTAGGGCATTTGTTGCTTGTATTACGGCATTCCACGCCTTTTCAGCTGAGTCCCTAATCTTATAAGAGTTATTTTCCTTAACCCCCTCCTCAAACTCCCTGACAGATTCCTCATAAAACTTACA
>NZ_JANGFQ010000188.1:0-2588 GCF_024707025.1 Candidatus Culexarchaeum yellowstonense | reverse complement strand
TGTAATCCTTGAGTGGAGGAAGGCATTTTTGGAAATTTATAGCTAGTTTTAAGTGTAAAATCACCATTAATACTTTCATTTATCCTTTTAATAGTTTCATTCAATAAATGCTTATTCCTGTTATGTAAAATCAAAATGACTTTACCCCCTTTACTCAAACAATTAACGTAATTAGAAACTGTTTCACAAAGCTTGGTATTGTACCATTCTAAGTCTTTACCGATTTTCCTGTTAACACATATTTCTCTACTCCAATAACTGTAATCATTGAATCGCGCATCATTACAGCTACCTTCTAGCCATTTTTGCCAAAGATAGGTTAGTTCAAAGTAATTTATTTCGTCATAATGTGGAGGGTCTAAGATTATGATATCCAATTTAGGTAACTTGGAATATATTTCAAGTGCATCAGCACGAAATATGTGAATGAACCTCTTTTGTTGTGCAACTATTTCATTATCAAATGATACCGTAATCTGATGGCTTGAAGCAATTGTTGACCATTTCTTTTTAAAGGAATGTAAGAGTAGTAACCTCCTTAAGAAGGCTTTACAAAAGTTCCTTTCTTCTCTTAAATTTGGAAGCCAATATCTGGGTAACTTCCATGAAGGGCCACTACTCTCAGCATGAGGTATCATTTTTGTTGCATTAGCTAATGAAGCTATGAAAACGAGCTTTAAGAGATCACCTTGAGACTTATCCTTCACCCAGATTCTTTCAATATGAGAATACAACTTGGATGCAGCGTAAAGGTTGCGTTTAGTAAATAAATCTTTGATTTCAATAGGTCTATGCGGACCATCCCTAAAACTAATTCCAGTTCCAGGATACACAAATTTTCCTTCTGGATACCAAAATCTTATTTCAAGATTCTCTTCCATCGCAATATATTCCTTAATTAAACTTTTGTTTTGAGTCCTCTTTCCTGAAGCAAGCTTAAGAGAAATAACTTCATCATCATTCCAGACGGCATAATTAACTTTTTCAAGATTACTTAAAGTGTAAACTTCGTTTTCAATTTCAAGGCAAACCCCCCTTATAGTTTCAATGGTTTCACTCTTTATAGTTTCATTATTCAAAACATTATAAGCTATGAATACAGATACAGGGTTTATATCGGAAAGAAAGCCTGAAGCACCAGTAAGAATGGCACAAAAACCTGAAGAGCCAGAACCACAAAATGGATCAGCTAACAATTTAGCATTTTTAATTTCATGAAATATGAGCTTAGGATCCTTTCTTGCCCAAAACTTTATTAAATTGTGAATATTAAACATGACTCCTCACTTTTTAAACCTATTATAAAGTATAAAAATGAACCCTTACTTTTCTTAGAACCTTCATTATTTTGCCCCCTAGTTAGAAGACCTTTAAGCCATATAGGTACTATGAGCTCAGCTTTCTCAATTAGTCTTCTGGCCTCATACATTGAATGATGTTGTAGATGTTTCTCCTCCAAAAGCTTTAAAACCTTCTGCTCAATTGTTTGACTACAAATAACCACAATTTATTATGTTAACGTCTAATAATGCATAAACGTTACGGTTGTTTAATACTAAAATTAATCAATGTCTATTTTGCATTAGCTCCCTAGACCATTATTGAAAAAGTTTTGACTGATGTGAGTACATTACTGTGAATTTTATCGTGTATAATTTAGTTGTACTTCGGAAAAATGTTAAAATTTTTGTGGAGGGATTGTTATTTTTGGGTGGTTGTTTTTGTATTGGAAGTTTGTTTGTACTGTTGAGACGGAGGCTGAGTGTTTTCAGAGGGCTCTTTTTGGAGATACAAAGAAGTTGTGGGAAGAGGTTAAAGATGTGAGGAAGGGTGATATTCTCTTTCTATATAACATTGATACGGATGTGCTTTTCGGTCCTTTTATTGCTGAAAGTGATGGTGCATTGAATATTGAACCGGATGCTTGGGATGGTCGTTTCCCTGCACAAGTGAGGGTTAAATGGGATGCAATATCAATTATGAGAAATGCTTCGGCGAAGTTTGGTTATTTGAAAACCTCTTCTTTTAAGCCGCCTTACACTCTCAGGCTTTCTGAGGAGCAAGGTGGGGAGCTTCTTAAGGCATTAACTTCTGCACGTGTTATGATACCGGATCAGCTTAAGTCTGAAATTCAGCAATTGGATTTTGATATTCATACTTTAGCTCATAGGATGGAGGAGATAATGTGTGGTAAGGGTCATCTTGCGGATAGGGAGATAAATCTTGATAGAGTTAAAAGTGAGTTTATAACTAAAATGAGGGATTTCGTTTGGGCTGTAAGGAAATTGGATAAGCAAACTGGAATTCTAGAATTGCCATCAAATAAGTGAGGTGAAAAGCTTCAATGCCTATCTGTGATAGGTGTGGTAGGTGGTTTAATTTTATTGTGTGTCCGTATTGTGGTTATGTTCCGCTTTATGCTGATAGGGGCATGTTTTTGAGGTTTATGGAGGGTTTGCTTTATAGGGAGAGGGCTGAGGAGAAGAGGAGGGTTGAGAGGGATAAGGTGGTTGGTGAGCTTATTGATGTTGCTGGGGATACTGTTACTATTGATTGTGGGATTCCAAGGTTTGAGGAGGGTGATGTTG
>NZ_JANGFQ010000206.1:0-2612 GCF_024707025.1 Candidatus Culexarchaeum yellowstonense | reverse complement strand
TTTCATTCTCATTGATTGCGAAGAAGCATATTGAGTATATTAGGAAGTTGAAGCTTGCTGAAGTTCAAGAGCTTGATGAACTTGGAATAACAAGCTATACTCCACATTTGAAGTATAATTTGATTCTTCACCCATGGATATACATTTACCATAAGCTTCTACAGAATAAGTTGAACAGTCTTACTGAGGATTTGAGGGATAAGCTGTCAATCTATATGGATTGGTGGAGAAGCCATTATGAACAGTTGATTGCTGTGGATGTATGTGATAGTGATCGTTTAAGTGAACTTGCAGTGGAATTATTGAATGATGCGGATAAGGTTATTGTTCCATCGAATTTCTGTGTGGAGGTGTGTAAGTGTAGTGGTGTACAGAAGCCCGTGTATAGGGTTCAGCATGGCTTAGACGTGGAGTGGTATAGTATGCCAAATCAGTGGGAGACTTCACCAGTGAAAACAATAAACCCAGCATTAATAGAGCTATACCTATACAAGATTAGGAAGAATAAGAAGCTAATGTTATTTTGGCTTTGGCATAGTCCAGATCGTAAGGGTTGGCCTGAAGCTAAACAATTATATGAGAAGCTTTCTAGGGAGAGGAAGGATGTGGTTCTGGTCCTTAAGACTGTGAATCCAAATAGTGTGCAATTCCAGGAGGTTATGCATTTAGGGGCTGTGCAAGTTTATGGTTGGCTATCAGAATATGAGAAGATGTGCCTATACGATCTAAGCGATTTAACTTTAATGTTTAGTCGTGGAGGGGGATTTGAGGTTAATGCTTTGGAGTCTTTGGCTAGAATTGTGCCTGTAGTTACAAGTGATTGGGGAAGCTGGACTGATTATGTGCCAAGTTTTCTACGTGTGAAGACTGGTGAGAGGGTTCAGCCTTTACCTGGAAACGCTATTCACGTGGGGTATGGCTATAAGGTTGATGTTGAAAGTGCATTGAATAAGGTTCACGATATACTTGACAATATTGAGGAGTATAGGGCTAAACTAAAAGAATATAAGTTGAAGTTGAGTGAAGAGTATTGTTGGGATAGGGTGGCTGAAAGACTTATGGAGGTAGTCTCATAAAAATAGTTAAATAATGGTTCAGTGATAAATAATGTTAATAGTGGATTTAAATGGATTTTGAAGTTGAGGTGTAGGTGTTTGAGCCTTGATGCATGTATAGATAAGTTGAGGTATGTTAAATATGGGGATGAGGTTAAAAGTAGTGATGTCTTGGATAAATTGGAGTGTATTAGGGCTTTGAGGGATGCTCTTAAGGCTAAGGCAGAGGAGGCTGGATGTCCCAGTGAAGTAATCGATCCATTAGTTGATGAGTTGGATGCTGCCATATCAAAGATTAGGTATGTGAAAAGTGGGGATGTAATAGAACCTGAAGATCATAATTACATTGTTGATGCCCTTAAAAAAGCTAGGGATATACTTGTGGAGATCGAAAGCTACTATAAAAGTTTAATAGAGGAAATATTAAGACCTGGACGGTTATTCATTACATCTGAATATAAGATGCAAGTATCCATGCCAGAAAATCAACTTGTCACATCTGAATATAAGATGCAAGTAGCAACTCCTGATATGCAGAACAGTGTAGACTATAAATTTGTATTGTATGTATCTGTTTCTTGAGGTGGTTTAATGGGTAAAATGATTGAAGTTATAGTTAAAGATAGGGATGGAAAAATAGTTAAACGTGAAGCCATCAATGAAGACCTCTACAATGAATATATTAAGAGGATGAGTGAAAAACCATTTGATTTAAGTACGAGATGGTTCCTTAGAGTTCTATTTGCAATATTTCAACCAGGAGTTACTAGTGGCAAAACTACTGTATCATTTACGGATACTACGGGAACAGCTAGGACTCAAGACTTTAAAGCAAGTTTTGGGACGACCTACAATTCATTCTTCAATATGGTTAGTTGCAACAATAGACTTTGGATTACCTATGGATCTGGAACGACTAGCCCAACTAGAGATGACTACAAACTTGTAAACAAAATTAGTGAGGGGTTAGCTGGTGTAACAGCAGATGAAACTCAGGGGACTCTCACATTTTCAGCATCGTTTACCATGACATCAGACATAACGATATATGAGGTTGGATTAGAATGGGAGGCATGTGTTTCAGGCTATTCAACATGTGGCAGAGTTCTATTGGATAGAACAGTATTCGCAAATGGAATAATTGTTAAAGCTGGTCAAACAGTCACATTCATATATAGGTTCTTCCTATAGTGGACGTGATAACCACATGTGTAGTTGTGAAACATGCATATATAAAGGAGAAACACCTCAAGAGCTATTGGAACTATATATGGGGATGAAAATGATCTACCCTAAAGTCTACTACTGCGTATTACTGCAAATAATTAAATGCTACAACCCAGAAAAACCTTCACAAACATTCAAATGTGAATTATACGAGTCCAGCCAACAAACAAAAAAAGAATAACCAACACTTAAAAGCATTTATATAGTGTAATTGCTATTTCTATTTTGGTGATTGTATGGTTGAGATTATTGAGGATTGGGATGCTTTGATGGATCATGCCAGGTATTGTCATTTGGTTGTGTATAAGGTGAATAGGTTGCCTGAGGGTG
>NZ_JANGFQ010000105.1:0-2618 GCF_024707025.1 Candidatus Culexarchaeum yellowstonense | reverse complement strand
CTAAGACTTATTCACTTAGCTATTCCCAAATATTGTAAAATTTCCACTCCTATTAACCTAAATACTTCTTTCTCTCTTCTTCAGCTTTTTCAAACATATCTATTGCTTCCCGTGTCTTCCCCCATTCAACAAATTTCTCGAGACCCTGTTTTAAACTGTACCTTGGTTCGAATTTGAGTTCTCTTTTAATCTTCGATATATCAGCGAAATCATGCCTATTATCGCCTACCCTAAACTCCCCCGTGATTTTCGGTTCAACTTTTGAATCGAAAAGCTCAATTAAGGTATTTGCAACTTCTAAAATGCTCGTGGCTTTTCCAGTTCCAACATTGTATACTCCCTCCCTTTCGCTTTCTAAAGCTAGAAGGTTTGCTCTTGCAACATCTTCAACGTAAATGAAATCCCTCAACTGTCTTCCATCTTCAAATATTATGGGAGGATTATTATTCTTTATTCTAGAAGAAAATATTGCAATTACACCAGTATAAGGATTATTCAAACTCTGCCTTGGTCCATAAACATTAAAGTACCTAAGAACTACTGTAGGAATTTTTAGAGCAAACCCAAAATTAACCGCTATTCTTTAAGTATCATATTTGGATAAAGCATATATGGAAAGGTTTTGAACAGGTTTTTCTTCAGTTATTCCCACAGGCTTAACATACTCATCACAGAATGGACAATGAACCTCCCAATCCTTTTTCTCCAATTGCTCCCTTTTTCTTAATCCAGGATAAACAAGTCCATGAGCTTTACACACATAAGCTCCCTCACCATAAATTGATTTAGAACTAGCAACAACCACCTTCCTTATACCCTTCCTAATTTCAGGCTTCTCAAGAAGAACCTCATACATATTTGCAGTTCCAATAGAATTTGTAGTAAGATACCTAACTGGTTGATACATGCTTTGACCAACCCCAACTATTGCAGCAAGATGAATCACAGCATCCACATCCTTCAAAGCCTTCAACCAATCCTCCCTATTAACTATATCACCAAAAACATACTCCGCCTCTGGATTTAAATAATCAGGCTTTCTATTAAAATGAACCTGCGGCTCCAAATTATCAAGAACCCTCACCTCATACCCCTTCTCCACCAACAAATCAACAGTATGCGAACCTATAAATCCCGCACCACCAGTCACTAAAACCCTCTCTATACTTTCCACTTCCATCACAAATAACATAACAAATTTACAATTTAAAAACGTTTAGACTTCAAAGTTATGGAGCTTAAAAGATCTAAAGAAGACCTCACATTATCATTCTCAAAACTGAAAATTAGGTATTATAAAGGGACTTGTTAACAAGATGAAAAGTTAATCAACATTATAATTACAGAATACTATACGATTGTTTCATTGTCACAAATAGAACAGTCTTCCTACTTCTTTGCTTATGTCCCTTAAGATTTGGAAACAATTTTCAATCACCATAATTCTCCAATATTTATTCCTGCTTAATTCATTATTTATCCTTTAAGGGTTTCCAGCCGGAATCTTTAATTGCCTTGAGCAAGTATGGATGAATGTCTTTAGGTATTTCTTCAAAGAATTTGAATTCCGAATGCTCATCATTCAACTTAACCTCCCCATCATCACATTCACATAAATAAACTATAGTTATATCATGCCTTTCAGGAAAAACTCTGAATACACATTTACAAACCTATATCTAGTTACAGTTAACCTAGTTTCCTCCTTAACCTCCCGAAGCAGAGCTTCCTCAATAGATTTCTCCGGACTTTCAAGTCTACTTAAACCCAGAAATTCAACAGCCTTCTTCACATTAACCTTAAATTCTATTCTCATCATCTTCATCGAATAAAGGCTTCATCTTAATACGACATTATTCTACCTAATAATTAATCCAATCTTAGTGCCAAAGACCTGCCTTAAAAAGAGGATATCTTGCTCATCAAACACATTCAAAAACCTTAAGGATAACATGTAGACCAACCCCCCTACAAATACATATAATGGCAATAGAAACTCACTATAATACACGTATTCAATAAGCAAGACTACTAAAGCCATAATCACTGAGGATGAAAAGATTTTAAGTAATACAATTTTATCAAGTTTAATCTCCACAACTCTAGATAAAACGTACAATGATATTATGAAGCTTAAGAGCATCGATAAACCCTTCATTAAGGCGAGACCATTCAAGCCGAAAAGCCATAGGATGGGGATGGTTAATAGGCTTACAGCCACAGGTATAATGCTTAAGAGAAGTATGGTTACAGTCTTCCCATATATGAGGAGGAGATTGCTAAATGCTGGCGAAATACTGTATACAAGTGCAAATATGGAGAGTATTGAGAGAACAGTATACCCATCCTCATACTGTTGCCCAGCAAAGAGAGTTATGACAGCTTTACCCGTAGAGAAAAGGCCTAACGCTAGAGGCGTAAATATCAGAGCAGAATATTTTGAAGCCCTCTTTATAGTTGAACTAACCAAATCATGCTCACTCCTACCATAAGCTGAACCATAATATGGAAATAATGCCGAGGAAAATGGAACTGTAAAGGATACTAGGACACTGAAAACCTTACCAACAACATCATATACACCAACATCCGATAAGGGGAGAAATGCAAGCACAATC
>NZ_JANGFQ010000152.1:0-2642 GCF_024707025.1 Candidatus Culexarchaeum yellowstonense | reverse complement strand
TATTGCCCTTTTAACTGCTTCCCTGTGTAGTGGAGTCTGCCATGCTACATGTCTTCCTATGCCTAATTCTATGTTCCTCTCCGGTGGCGGTTCATCTATCCAAGTTTCACCATCCCTTTCCGGGATAGCGTCGATCATCATGTTTAATTCAACTAGCTTGTTGAGCAGTGGCATTCTCCCCTTCGTTAATAATGCATCTGGATTATCTATGGCTTCTAAGAGCCACATCTTCTCATCATTGCTGAGGGAGGATGTGAACATTTGGAGTCTCTTGGACTCTGCAAGGTTCCTTGTCACATGCTCTATGCTCCATTTAGATTCGTAGAGCTGTGCGAGGATTCTTGGGTTGCCTCCAGTTAACCTCCAAGCCTCATCGAATGGAGGTTTTCGCCCAGGTATCTTCTCGTAGATTTCTTCAAACCCCTTCTGGCTCATGTTCCATATAGGCTTAATCCAAGCCCATAAGTGTCTACCAATTTCCCTCCTAGAAAGCCCTTCACTCGTTGTTGCTATTGCAACAATCTTCTCACAGCCCTCTGGAGGATACTCCACTAAGCTCAATAGGGCCTTCACGTACATAGCCGCCTTATCTAGCCCTATGGCTTGAAATGCATCGTCCACTAGAATAGCAATCCTCCTCTTCCCCCACTTACTGATGAGCCATTTCGCTGCATCTATGGCGAGTGTGGTCAGCTTCAATTGAGCAACCCCTACAGCTTCCATTGTAACTTCAGTGAATTTATCTACAAGCTCCTTAACATCAGTGTGGGCTATGAAGTCCTTATGTATTGGATCAACGTAGATTGCTTCGAAGCCAAGTTCCCTCAACAATTCAGCAGCCTGCTTTAGCCATGCAGTCTTCCCACAACCCTCAGGTCCAAAGACAACTATGGGATGCCAAGTCCCCCTCTCAGCAAATTCCTCCACTTGCTTAATAGCCTTATCCCTATCACAGAAATCCATCTTCAAACCAGCGAAACTAAGCTTAACCCTCCTCATTTAAATTCCCACCATTCACATTTCCTCCATGATTCTTAGGTAATTGAAGTATTTAAGTTATAGGTAGCCCTCGAATGCATCGTGACATAATCATTGTAGCACGTTTCACGAATTCAACTTCTAAACCCTCATGAATATGGTTGAATGCATGGTAACTATTATTCCATTACTCTTTTAACTGCCTCCCTATGTAGTGGAGTCTGCCATGCTACATGCTTGCCTATGCCTAGTTCGAGATCCCTTTCAGGTGGTGGTTCATCTATCCATAGGTACTGCTTTCTCTCTGGGATGTCGTCGACAATTAGGTTTAGTTCGACA
This sequence comes from Candidatus Culexarchaeum yellowstonense, assembly GCF_024707025.1. NCBI lineage: Archaea > Thermoproteati > Candidatus Culexarchaeota > Candidatus Culexarchaeia > Candidatus Culexarchaeles > Candidatus Culexarchaeaceae > Candidatus Culexarchaeum > Candidatus Culexarchaeum yellowstonense. Next base: position 1,325 of record NZ_JANGFQ010000152.1, on the reverse strand, counting down.
AGTTTATTTAGTAGTGGCATCCTTTCCCTCACGAATAGTGTGTCAGGGTCTTCCACAGCCTCTAGGAGCCACCTTCTCTCATGGATGCTGAGGGAGGCTATGAATGATCTAAGCTTCCTCCCCTCCACCATCTTTTCAATAACTTCATTGGAATTCCAATTGGAATTGATGAGTTTTGCAAGTATGTCTGGGTTTCCCCCCGTCATCTTCCAAGCATCTTCAAGTGGAGGTTTAGGGTTTGGAATTTCCGCATATAACTCTTTAAACCCTTCACTTGGCATATTCCATATTGGCATAATTTCACTCCACCTATGCCTACCAATTTCGATTCTCGATAATCCTTCACTTGTAGCTGCAATTACAACTATCTTCTCATATCCTTCAGGTGGATACTCAACCAAGTTTAATAAGCTTTTAACATACATTCCAGCCTTCTCAATCCCTATAACCTGAAACGCCTCATCCACGAGAATAGCAATATACTTCCTCCTCCATATTCCAATAAGCTCCTTAACAACGTCTATGGCTAATGTTGCCAATTTAACTTCGGCTACACCAATAACTTCAGCTGTAGCGTTAGCAAGCCTCTTCACAGCATCCTCAACATCAGTATATGCAATAAACTTCTTATGAAGTGGATCTATGTATATGGCATCATACCCATATCCCCTCAAAACTTCAATGGATTGTTTAAGCCATGCAGTTTTACCACAACCCTCAGGACCGAAAACTATAATTGGATATCTAGTCCCCCTCTCAGCGAAATCCTCCAATTGCTTAATAGCCCTCCCCCTATCGGCAAACTCAATTTCCAAACCCCTCGTAAAGGATAATTTAATCCTCCTCAAAACATTTCACCCTATAAGCATAATAAATCCCATAAATCTCAAAATGATCAATGTAATTCATGAGCATTCCAAACCTATAACAAACCTATATTCATGAAACTTATAAAATGTTCCCTAAACCCTTGAATTTCAATTCTATGTTGAATGTATTTTTAGTGGTGTGTATTCTTGTCTTGCAGTCACGATCCATATTCCATACTCCATCGCCTTTTCCACGGCTTTGGGTGTTGTAGTCATGGTGTATATGACTTTTATCATTTTAGGTTTTAAGAGTTCAGGCTTCTTATTCCTCAGGAAATTGATCTTCCCCTCCAATTCATCAACCAATGTATGTCCAAGCCTCACGGTAACCTCACCTAATACGCATACATCGCCACTCACACCATAAATGTTCATTTCAAAATCCTCAATGGAGAGTCTATCGAGCTTCACATCAAACCCAAGTTCCCTCAACCTATAACCCACAACTTCCCAAGC
>NZ_JANGFQ010000220.1:0-2656 GCF_024707025.1 Candidatus Culexarchaeum yellowstonense | reverse complement strand
GATACAGCTACATTCACAGTTCCAGATTATCTTGGTGTTAGGGTGGATGTTCTTGATGTTAAACCTGAGGGTGTGTTTAGACGTGTTGATGGCAATATTTATCCAGTTTATCACGTTTCAATTTCCAATTATGGTTACATTGTTTCATCAGCATACAACTCTGCTTTCGGCGTTGTGAATGATATTCTCAATTCTGGTGGACATGTCTACAGAATCCTTTCACCTGTAACCGTTGATGGGAATACTTATCCATTGGGTTCATTCTACATTCCAAGTGATGTTAATTCAAGTTTATTGGAGCATCTCTCCAACAAGTATCACGTCCCCATAGTTCCATTGAAGTTTAAGCTTGATGTTGAGGTTCGCGAGGTTAGGAGGCTTAGGGTTGGAATTTATCAGCGTTATTATGGTGGGAATATGGATGAGGGGTGGACTAGGTGGATTCTTGAGCAACATGGATTCCCATATGAAGTGATTAAGGATAAGGATATAATTGATGGTAAGCTTCCGGAGAAGATCGACCTACTAATATTTGCTGATGATAGTCCAGCTTTAATTCTTGGTGAGAGTAAGGAGGCTATTGAGAAGGCTCTCTCAGAATTGTATAGGAGGCCTGTGGTCTTACCTCCAACACCACCAGAATATATGAGTGGGATTAAGAAGGAGGGTTTGGAGAAGGTTAAGGATTTCGTGAATAATGGTGGAACACTATTAACCTTCAATTCAAGTTGTGAACTGGCCATAGATGCCTTCAAATTGCCAATAAACATCCCATCAAAGAAGCTTGATCCAAAGGAGTTCTTCTGCCCCTCAACAATACTAAAGGTTAACGTTGACAATACACATCCACTCTGTTATGGAATGCCGAAATTGGCTTACGTCATGTATCACAATAGCATGATACTTGAATTGATTCCAGCATTCAATAATGAAGCATATCAAACACCAATGACATATCCAGAATCTGATATAATGCAGAGTGGTTGGCTGATAGGGGAGAAGTATCTAAGTAGGAAACCAGCCTTAATAGATGCGAAACAGGGGAAGGGTAGAATAGTATTATACGCATTTAGACCACAATTTAGAGGGCAAACCTTAGGGACGTTCAAAACCATATTCAACGCCATAATACAATAAATGTCGGTGATAATCACAATTCCCAACCATTTTTATACTTCTACCACTTCAATTATGGTTTATTTTCGAAAAAGATATGTTGTTGGGGTTATAGGTTTATATTGAAATGGGTTTAAGTGAGTTTAAGGGTGTTGATTTCAGCAAGTTTTCCGTTATTGTTAAGACTTTAAAGGATTATGAGGGTGTGGTAGCTGAGATTCTTAAGGAAAATTTTCCTGGGATAGATGTTTTGGCGAAACCACTAAACTTTTCAGGTCTCATATTGGTTGGGGGTAATGTGCCAGCTGAGGATTTGGCTAGGGAAATAAAATCGAAGATTCCAGAGGTGGAGAGGGTTCTTCCAGTGAAAATGTATGTGCCAGCTGAGATGAACTCCATAATTGAAGCTGCTAAGAAGATGGTGAGCGAATTGTCTGGTGCAGGGTCTTTTGCAGTTAATACTGTGAGGAGGGGGCGTCATGATTTCACAAGCATAGATGTTAACGTTAGAGTTGGTGCAGTTATAAAGGAGGGTGCCAATATACCAGTAAACCTAGATTTCCCAGATAAAGTTGTATTCGTGGAGATAGTTGGGCCACATGCATATATGGGTATAGTTGATGGAAGCGAATATCCAAAGAAGATTAAACCTGGAAAATTCCAAGTTAGAGGATACTTCAAAAAGGTTTCAGTCGTCCAAATGCCATACCTTGGAGATTTAAAAGCTTCCCATGAAATGGGAATAAGGATTGGAAGAGAAGTACAGACATTCGAAGTGGGCGAACTAATCATAGCACCAATAGGAGCCGTCAAAGCAAATGAACTAAATGCATTCATAAAAGGAATCTTCGAAGGAATAGAATCCAGATACCAAATCCAGACAAAAAGCTACCCACATAAACCCCACAAAACCCAAGTCTACATACAAAACCTATACGAACTTGTTAGAGAAAGAGCAAAAGAACCAATAATAGTCTTCGAACCGGAAGGAGAACCAATAAACAAAGTTTCAGAAAAACTCGCAAACCTGGTAATAGAAAATGAAAGAACAAACTTCCTCATAGGCTCAAGAGAAGGAATACCCCTAGGAGTATATCGATTCGCAAACTTAGTCATAGACCTATGCCCAGGAGTAACCATAGCAACAGACCTAGCTGCAGCCTCAGCTCTAACAGCACTAGCATTCGCAATACATCAAAAACTAAGCAGTCAAGCAGAAGGGGGAACGCAAAACCAAAACAACAATTAAACCCACAAAACACCAACCCCCAACAATTTAACAAAACTCAAACCATCAATTCACAAACAACACACACCAAAACCAGGTCCCGCAACAAAACACACCCCAAAACAAACAATCAAACTCGCCTTTTCACAATCAAGCCAAGCCCAACAACCACAATACAAACCCCTTCAAGGCGCCCCGCACCAAAATTTGTTTTTGGGGGTGTGGGCTCCGCGGCCGCCCCGCTCATTTGCGGGGCGCCCTCGTCGCAAAGCTTAATTCAAGGTATCTCTTCACTGCCTCCATGGGATGCCT
>NZ_JANGFQ010000123.1:0-2664 GCF_024707025.1 Candidatus Culexarchaeum yellowstonense | reverse complement strand
ATTATATCCCTCATCCTAGCTATTGTATCTGGGCTGAAGTAGACTCTGAATGCTATTTCAAATCCATCTACATCACGTATTGTCTTTGTCTCAATATCCAATGGAACCTTGAATCTCTGTGTAAACAAATGTACAGCTCCATTCATATAACTGCATATCATATTGTAGGCTTTCTGAATGAACCATTTAATCAGTTTTTGTGTTTCCTCATCAACATACCTATTTATCTCTTCCTCTGTAAGTATATCTTCCATTTACCCCCTCCACCCCACAAAATATTCTGAATTTCACTCCCGTGAACATGGAATATATCACTATCCACATAGTATATATACTGATATTCTTAGTTTTAAATTTTCCATTTCCACATAATTGTCTTTCATGGTGAGTAACTTATGCCAAAGTATAGGACTGGTCAAAGCAGGTTTGCAAAGTACAGTAGGAAATACGATCCAACCACCATAGGCACCAGATTTGGCCAAGTGGCCGATCTAGCTAAGGATAGGGCGCAAGAGGGACTTATAACTTGGGCGAGCGCTCAAGAGCTTGTTAGACCAATCTTGGACAGTTATGGTGTGAATGGCCCTGATAGGGCTAAGTATCTTGGTTTCGCCAATAAACTGTTGAAGCATGTTAGCAGAGCTACTGGAGATGCAGCTACCAAGCTCGCCCAAGGCTTAAAGCAGTTATATGTGACGAGCTTCGGTGCAGATCCAGCTATAATCGATGAAATAATTCAGGTCATTGCAGGCTGGGTAATACCATACTAGAAGACCTAACCATACCCAAACCTAAATACACCCTTTTTTTCTTTTTCTATGAGTATTTCAAGATTTACTGAGCTTCCTCCTTAGATCGTCAATCATTGGAATAAGCTTATCCATCCTCTCAAGTATTTCAACTAATGCATTTGTATAGTCTTCATAGGTCCTTATGAGGTGGGCTATTACATCGTTTATTGAGCTGAGCTTTAAATCAATCATGATATCTTCAAGTTTCTTGTAGACTTCATCTCTAATGCTTAAATTCCTATATCCCTTTGGAGGCATATCCAGTAAACACCAGTATATACTAGTTTTTCCAGTATATAAATTTTACAGTAAAATCCAGTATATACTAGAAATTCCAGTATATTGAATATCCAGTAAAATTACAGTAAACATACTAGAATTTACTGGAATACTCAATGTAAAAGTTATTTATTCCACTTGCATTCAAGATATCATTTGGTGATGGTTGTGCTTTATATTTGTACTAGTGAGAAGGCTACCAGCTTAAATAATGTTGCTAGGGATATATATAGGGTTGCATTGAAGCTTAACATTCCCTCAAGGGTTAAGTCTGGCATGATTCAATTCTATGATCTTGATCGTGAAAGGGATCAGGCGTTATATGTTATGTGTGCAGATCCACTACTTACCACTGGATGGTTTCTTGCAGTTAGGGATTGCCATAAGTTTGGGAGAAAAGCCATCATGTATGCTACTGTTGAGGGGAGACTGAAGAGGATGTATGTGAAGGATTGGATGAGGGAGGTAAATATTGTTGCAGTAAGCAATTATGTACGTGAAAAACTCGTTGAAGCAGGGTTAAATGTGATTGGAGTTGTACATCATGGCATTGACATTTTAGAAGTCATTAAGGCTAGGGGGATGATGAAGCTTGGATTGGAATACTATTCAAAATATGGTTTAAGTCCAGATAGACATGTGATAATGCTTACAGTAAGCAATCCCCAACCTAGGAAAGGTTTAGCATGGCTTGACAAGATTGCAGGGGAAGTTGAGGGGAGGGATGCAAGCATAAAATTCTTGGTTATAACTGAGGAGAAGGGGCTTAGATACTTTGGAAACCATAGAAACCTGATTGTATCAACTGATTTCGGTAGGCTTCCACGTGAAATGATTCTAAGCATCATTGCAAATGCACATGTAATGGTTGTTCCAAGTTTGGCGGAGGGATTCCATCTTCCAACACTTGAAGCTATGGCTTTGGGGACACCTGTGGTTCATGGGCAGCTGCCTCCAATAATGGAGTTTTCAACTGGATGGGTTGTGCCAGCCACTGAAATACTGTTTTTCGATCAGCATTTGGGATTGCCCAGTGGAATAGAGTTTGAGCAGCACCTATATGATGTGAAGGAGTTTGCAGATGTGTTAATGCATGTCGTGGATTTATATAGATGTAAGCGTGAGGAGATAGTTGATTATAGGAGGAGGAGTTGGGAGAGGGCGTTGGAGTATAGCATATACAATAAGTATCCAAAGCTCATAAGATATCTTGTGGATGCACCTGAAAGCATACAGATAAATGTTGAGCCATACGACTTCAACAGTCTACCACAAGTTCCCCCACCAACTATTCCGCCAGGTAATGTTGAGAGGAAGGAGTTTGAGGATTTAGGTGTGGTGATTCCACATGGCTAATCCATTGCAGAAGATGCTTCAAGAATTAAGTATGCAGAAGGAGGCATATCATAGGAAGATGCTTACAGTTGATGGTGAATTCACATTATATCAGCGTCAATTCCAAGTTTATGATCTAATGATGGACATTTCAAATCTACTTATACCTGAATTCTTCATGTCATCACTGTCCACTTCACTATTATTCGACTTCGACTTGACAAATCTTGAGCCATTGAATTTGGAGTTCACATGGAGG
>NZ_JANGFQ010000261.1:0-2669 GCF_024707025.1 Candidatus Culexarchaeum yellowstonense | reverse complement strand
TGGAATTTTCCATTTCTCAAACGAATAAGTGTTAACTATATCTTCCATTAAATGTTCAAGATCAACATCAAATTCGCTCATTTTTCTCTGTTAATATTAAATTAATTTTCTAACATAAATAATTTAATCTCGTTACAAAATTTGTCACAAATTTAAGTAGCAGAAAATGACACTTCACTTAATATGAAAGCTTACAAATGATAATAAATATAAAAAGAGGGAACTTAAAAATGTTTAAAGAAGATCAAAAAGGCTATGTTGTTATATTTTAAATGCAGGATGCTTTGGTTCAAAATTCTTAAGGAATGAATATAGATTTGGATGCGTTTTCTGCATTCTTCTATAATGTGAAATTCCTTTTAAAGGGCAACACCAGCAACCAATTCTCTGGTAGCCCATATTGTAAAGTGGGTTATAAGGCAGATTTCTTTCTTTTATGTACCTCCATACCTCTTGTGAATTCCAATCATAAATCGGGTTTATTCTTAAGATTGGCGGATCTTTTTTCGGCATAGTAAAAGGCTTAAGATAGCGACGGTAAAACGATTCGGTTCTCGTAACCCCCGTTATTTCAGCCATTATGCCATGCTCTATCATATACTTATATGCAGGTTCATCCTTGTAAGGCTTGCAGCACCATCTATTTTCATGAGTTGCCCATCCATGTTCCTTTACTGCAGAGAAGAAATTTCTATTCGGATTAGTTACGTGCAATTTGAATCCCCACATTTTCGACAAATTCAACACGTATTGAATAGTTTCAGGAAATTCAATTGTTGTATTATTAAAGATTACTGGGATATCTGGACCGAGTGTTTCAAGCGCTAAATGTAGTACAACTAAACTATCTTTCCCACCACTAAATGCAACTGCTAAATTATCACCAAATGTTTCCTTTGCTATCTTCAATATACTTTTTGCTTGTAAAACCTTAAAGTCAAAGTAAATACGCTCATTTGCTTCATCTACCCAACATTTACCCATATTTCCACAACTCCTAATATAAAATATTAAAACTTATTTATAAATCCTGAATTTTATCATTTAATAACTAGTATTCAAGCAATTTAATAGCAAAATCTCCTGCCCTCGCTAAAAGATCTGAATGTACCGTTGAAGAAACTGCTACCTTTAAGCTTTAAAATTTTGCACTCTCCATTTATGAGTTTAAAGGGTTGTGCAGTAGAGGCGTTTATAAATTTCATATGGAGCTTTTACAACTTCATAGCCACCTTTATGAGCATTCCAAAGCCCATTCCATAAGCCGTCTACGGCTTGAGAAGCCTCTATTCTTACTATCGGCCTATACGTCGAAGTCGGGTTATTCCTGCCCCAATGATAGTACAGACAGCTTAAAATGAGCCTTCTATTTAAAAAGGCAGTTTCACCTTTACTAATTCCGGATGGTAGGTTAGCGTATGGTAGAATGGGTATATTGTATCTATTGGGTGGTGATAATTGCTTTTCTGCTGTGGTGAAAGCATTAAATTCGCAAAACATCTCTTCAACTAAATGAGGCATTAAAGGATATCGTGCTTTTCCCATCCATTCCATTAGGGTCGCCACATCTTCTATTACGTGATGAGCCATCTCATGCCAAAATATTGTCATAACGTAGACGTACCACAGTTCATTCACGGTTATATTGTTAGGCCATGGGTACTTGGAAACAAATGCTCGAAAATCTGAAATCATTTTATTAATTCTAAAGTATATTCCCATCTCCGAAAAGTGATAAGGAACATAATAAGCTAGGGGATCTTTTATAACATGTTCCCGCTTTTCTAACCTTAAAATGTCCCTATCTCTTAAATATGGCTCAACTCTATGTAATACGTTATTTTCAAATTCCTCAAGAACAGAAACTGATTCTATAATTCCCCCTTCAAATTTTTCTCGTAAAGGTATCCATTCCTCGCCAGCTCTAGGAATATTGGCTTGCAACCAAGTGTTCAAGATTTCCCCCTCCAAAATACATGTTTCCCTTCAGAATTCTTGCAGTACATATTCTTTATTAATGGAAGCAAATTACATAAATATGCACATAATGGTATTTCATAATTTATAATGGGTTTATTCATCAAAGTTAATTTCACTTAAATTGTACATTAATTTTACTGTATATGTAGCATACAAGATTGTTCTTGTTTAGTTCAAATACTGACTTGGAAAAATTAAATAAATTAAAGGGCTGTAACCTTTTTATTGGGGGTTTATTTGGGGATTTCGCTTTATGATATTTTTAATAGGTTTAAGGGGGAGGCGTATAGGTTGGGTTGGCGGTTTTCAGAGGATGAGTGGGTGGTGGAGGGGGCTAATGAACTGGTCTTTTATAGTTTGAGAGATCGCTCATATACTGTTCCAACGTATGTTGTTGAAGGTGATTTGGATATTTTATTGTCGAAGATGTCTAGAGCTGCAAAAGAGGCTAAGGTTTATGGGGTTATTTTCCTTTCTCCTTCAACTACGGGTCCTGCTGAGCGACTTATTGCTGATCATTCTGAGAAGGTGGCGCTCATCACTTTAGATGTTGAGAATAGGAGGGGGAGTAAGCTTAATAGGACGGATAGTAGGGTCATACACTTCTTCATAAAATGGTTGTCTGAAACTTATGGTGTGGAGTTTGAGGATGTGACGTGGCCTTTTGAACGTAAGGAGGCTATTGTCCA
>NZ_JANGFQ010000144.1:0-2675 GCF_024707025.1 Candidatus Culexarchaeum yellowstonense | reverse complement strand
TTGAGGGTTTTGAGGGAGAGGAAGCTTACCGCAGAGGAGAAGAAGTATGCAGCTACAATTGCAAAGGACTTGATCGATATAGCTTCAGATCCACCTGAAGGAAACCCAGATAGGGAAGAGGAGGAGTATGAGGAGGTTAGGCGTAGAGCTAGAGCCATAAGGGGACCAAAGCTATTCCCAGTTTAAACATTCATGGATGTTCATATGGTGATTTAAGGTGAGTTTAAGGGTAGTTGGGGATATGGATGTTTGGAAGGCAGTATTCGATTTGCTTACATCGAATACTGATAAGCCGATTGTTAGGTTCACTTCAGATGGTTTGGAAGCCAAGAATATGGATCCAAACCATATGACTCTATATGATTTCAGATGCTTCCCTGAAGCTTTCAGGGAGTATGAGTGTCCAGTTGAAGTCTACGTGAAGCTTGATGAGTATGGTTTGAAGGGGGCTTTGAAGGGGGCTAGGAAGGGGGAGGTGGCATTGTGGATTGATGGTGAGGATTTGAAGTTCGGTGGAGAGATCGTTGGGAGGGTTTTGAAGCCTGGGGAAGCTGAATTTCCAAGTAAACCTGAATTTCGCTATGTGAACACTGTTTTGCTTGATGCAGTTTTGTTTAGGAGGTTTCTAATGCATTCTAGGAGGGCTGGTGCAGATTACATTCGATTTGCATGGGATTATGAGGGGAGGGAGCTTAACGTTGCAGCAGTTGATAGTTCATGGGATGTATACATTGAAATTCCAAAGGAGCATTTAATTGAACCTGAAATTGGGGCTACATGTAGTAGCACATATAGTTTGCCTCTAATTGAACAGTTCCTCCCACCATCAGCTGTGAAGGAGAAGTCTGTAATTGAAGTTAATATGACTGATGCCGATGATATGCCAATATACGTTTATGCAAGGGATTTCTATCCATATTACATTGAATTCAAGTTTTGGGTTGCACCACAAATATTTAGTAGTCCACCTAAAGTCTTCAAGAAGACTCTGCCAGTTAAGGTTGCAGGTGGAATGTTGCATTATGATGATGCAACGTTGATTTTCGAGCATCTATACTCCAATACAGATGAACCTGAATTGTATTTTAGGGAGGATGGTGTTGAAGCTAGGAATATGGATAGATATAGGACGACATATGCAAGGCTATATGCTTCAAGATACCTCTTCTATGAATATTCATGTGTAAAGCCAATATATGTCTCGAACTTCAGGAATAGTAGGGATAGGGTTAAGGAGTTGATTGCAATTTCAAATCTATTCAAGCATGATGTCGAGTTCACTGTTAGGGAGGATAACAACGTATACTATGATAAGACCGTTATAGGCTCAGTTAAGGAGAGGCAAGAGTTCAAGGAGCCTGAAGTTAAGATTGAGCTTAAAAACATGTTTGAAATTAGCAGCAAGGATTTCATTAAAATGTTTAGGGATGTTGAGAAGAAGGTTAAGGCTGAAAGGGAGGTTTCAGTTAGGTATTTTGCAATTGCATATGATTCCAAGTGGCCTAGGAGGGCAATGCTATACTTCATGGATGAAACTGGAGAGGTGTTTGAGGAAGTTGAAGTTCCAGAGGAGTTGGTGCAGTGGGATGTTGGTAGATTCATGTCTGGCTTCGACATAGACCTCGTTGAGCAATTCTTCACATCAACACTTGCAAAGAGGGATGTCAAGTTGAGGGTTTCATTTGACAGTTACATGCCATTGAAGCTTGAAACCGACTTTTTCACTGCATATATAGCTCCAAACGACATTCCAATTAAGAGGGCTGTTGAGAAGCTTGGATGGATCAAGCCTTTAACTGAAGATGACATAATTGACATATTGATTTGGAAAGCTCATGAAAGGGTTTCAAGGGATGAAATTGAGAATACACTTAAAAGGAAGTTTGTTGATGTCGAGAAGCTAAGTGAAGTTTTAGATAAAATGATTAGGGAGGGGAAGGTTAAGAGGGTTGAGGAGGGGTGGACATCATACTACACTCTACCAGAAGCCCCAACAGTATTGAAGCCTTTAACTGAAGAAGTAATTTTGAAGACGATCAAGGACTTATGTGATTCATGGAATACAGATGCAATAGGCTTTAATGAGCTTAAAGCAGTTCTAGGGAAGGAGTATCAAACCGAGCCACTATATGACATGCTACATAGACTTGAAGAGAAGGGGTTGGTTGAATCTAAGCCTTCACCTAGCAAGCCAAGTGGACCTGTAAGGGTGGATATGCGTGGATACTGGGCTTTGAAGACATCTAAACCTGAGGAAGCAGTTAAGAGGGCTGAGGAAGTTAAGCTTAAGCCTTTAACAAAGGATGTCGTGCTATCAGTCATTGAGAAGTTGAATGATGAGGTTGGTGAAAACGTTAAGATCGATGATGTCTTGAGGAGGCTTACGGATGAGGGGTATGATACTGCTGAATTGAGCAAGTTCATTGATGAATTGAAGTCCGATAAAGCCGTAACTGTAACTTTGGATGGAAGGATAGTTTCGAGTAAGTATCTTGAGAAGGTTAAACCTAAACCCCCACCAGTTCCACCTGGCTACGTTAGAGTACACTTCAAACGTGACATGGTAAGATATATTGGCATGGATAGGAGGTATTATGGTCCATTCAAATCATGTGAGGAAGCAGTTATCGAGAAGAGTTTTGCAGATGCATTCAAGAGGCATGGATATGTCGAAG
>NZ_JANGFQ010000192.1:0-2694 GCF_024707025.1 Candidatus Culexarchaeum yellowstonense | reverse complement strand
GAGGTTTACTGTAAGGGTTGGGGTACATTCCATTTTGACGGTGAAAAATACAAGTATGTAGGTGGTTTCACAAGAATTGAAAGCATATATATCTGTCCAGATTGCGGCAAAATCCTCTTCACTGATGAGGGGGAGGCAGCTAAGTTTTTGAGGGGAACTAAATAATTTTTTATGGGTGGTTGTATGATTTACATTCTGAATACATTAGTTGTTCCAATAAATTTCGACAAGTATCCCAGCGTTCAGGTATTGCTTACACGTATCAGCGTTGATGAGGCTAAGCAGCTTCTCAGGCAGGGGTTTGTTTCAGCTGTTGGGCATGAGGGGACAGCCCAGCTGCTTTCAAAAATACTTGGCGTAAACATTCCAGCGAACAGGGTAAGTGTATGGATGGAGAAGGGGGATGTAGGAGTTCACTTCTTCCTGAAGACTAGATTACCAGAGGGAGCTGTGCTGAGTGAAGAGCAGCTAAGTAAGCTTTCATTCTGGATTGTTAAGTCACAAATACTCTAAACCTATTTTTTATGGGTGGTTGTATGGTTACATGTCCTAAATGTGGGGAGGAGATAGATCACTTGGAAAATTTCCGCACAGTTGTTAGACAGTTTCATTTTGATGGGAGAAACTACTTCTACGTGGATACCTGGGGAGTTGATAAGGATGAGTATCTATGTCCAGAATGTGGTGAAGTCCTATTTACTGATAAGAGGAAGGCCGCCAAGTTTTTGAAGGGTAAATAATCATATTATTTTTTATCAGGGTGGTTACATGAAAATAGTTGCTGTCTCCGCCTTGCAACAATTTACATCTCTGCTGGAGAAGATCTCGAAGCTTGTTGATGCTGGGGTTATGCATCCTGTAAGCTATGTTCTTGCAAGGGAACAAATACCTATTTCTCTAAGCATTCACCGTTCACGGTTAATTAGCAAAATAAAGGAGCTTTCAAGATATGCCCCTGACCTTAAGATTTACGGTGATGAGGAGGAGGTTGTTTTAGATGTGCCTTCCCTCCTCATTTCTCAGGATGAGCTAAAATACTTTATGGGTTTGGAAACTCTAGGAATGTATAATGACTATAGACTGGAGGGAGATGTTCTAGTTCTTTCAGAATATAATGCCTCATTATTCCTAAACGCCATAGTTAATGTTTATAGATACAAGTGCAGATATTCAAGAGGTGTTGTTTTCGATGATGAGGCTTTTAAAGAGCATTACTTATTCCAAGTTGGCGATGAATACTTCGTGTTGAAAACTGGTGATGGCGGCAGCTGGCTTAACATATACTCAAGCCTTAACGATGCTATACAAGACTACATGACAGTAGACTATGGATGGGAGGGATGGAGTCCGCTTCAAGCTCAACCCTTAAAAGTAACTCCTAAACGTACTATAAAGTTCCCAGTGTTCAGCGACTTAATTCTAGACTTCATTGAGAAGTATGGTGTGGAAAGGATTTTGAAGGCTAAGTATGAGGATTTGAGGAAGTATAAATTCTCCAGGTTTACTGAGAAATTCATTGAGAAGAAAAGATATATCGGTGAATGGATCTGCGACTGCTTTAATGCAATAGCTCCTGAGGACGCTGAGGACTTCCAGCAGGCTCTAACCAAATGCTTGCCTTCAAAGCTAATTGCAAAACTTGAGGAGGAAAAGAGGAGAATTGAAGAAGAAAAGAACAGAATCTATGAGGAGGAAAAGAAACTTAATGAGTTGCCTGTAGCCTATTGCTTCAGAAGTGTTTCTACAGGTGATATTATTGGAAGATTAGATGATGGTGTTATTGTGTTATTTAACGATCCAAAGCCAGAATGGGGATGGCATGTTGTTCTTCTCGAATATCAGGAAAGAACGTCCCAGAAAGGAAAGAAGTATATTAAATGCTTCAAATGGGTTAAGCACCCCCACCCAAGACTTGCGGAGCTTAAGAAGAGGTATGAGGAGCTTAGAATGGAGGAGAAGAGGCTTGACGAGGAGCTGGAGAAACATATTAAACCCTAACCTTTTTTTGGGTGGTTTAAATGGTGAGGAAGGCAACCGTAATATATTGTCCCTACGGAGTGGAGAAGCCTCTTTGGGCTGATACTGGATACGTTAAGGAGGGTAGGAAATACATATACTTCAAGTCTAAAAACAGCAATAGCTCCAACTTCCTGAGGTATGAGCTGGGGAAGGTTATAGTTTTGAAGGGATGGAATGAGCATGTAGTTAGGCAGGTTGAAGAGTTCAGGAGGGCTGAGCGTGAATACTGGAAGAAAAGAGAGCAGTTCGAAGAGCAGTTGGAGGTCGAGCTACGTAAACAGCTATGGCAGAAGCTGGAGGAGTGGGGTAAACAGAATCCGCCGCCAAAATTTTATTTGAACGTAAAAGGTGATTGCTGATGGCTAAGGTTAAGGAGATAAGGGCTGAGGACGGTACATGCATTTACGTCTGGGAATGCCCAGTATGCGGTAGGGAGCTGCGGAGCCTTTCAAAAGCTCAGCTCTACAACAATGCTTTAGCACATAGCAGAAGACATGGAAAGGTGAAGAAATGAGAATTGGAGAAACATATTAAACCCTAACTTTTTATGGGTGGTTTAAATGGTGAGGAATAAATGTAGGTTTTGGGGAGAGAACGTTCACCCATTCCTCGATGATGGATGCCACCTAGGATACAGCTACTGCAACCCAGAAACATGCGGGGACTACCAGCCAG
>NZ_JANGFQ010000204.1:0-2696 GCF_024707025.1 Candidatus Culexarchaeum yellowstonense | reverse complement strand
TGCTTAGGACCACTATAAGTTAAAGGTCTAAGCCTAGTACCAGCACCACCATGAAGAACAACACCCCTCAAAACAAAACCACCACAAAACAAATCTAAAAACAAAATTTAAAAACACTACGAAAACAGCCCTTATGAAAATAATAGAAATTTCAACAAAGTTTATTAAGATTTTACTCATTAGTTTATGATAATTTCTAAATATTCATTTTAACGATGAAAAGGATCATATGTTAGTAGCTTAATCTCAAAATATATACTTACCAGAGTCATTTGTTGAAATTTAACTTTCAATCCCCCTTATTATTGATTGTTATTTCATAGAGGCTTACAGCGCTCCCCCTATAAACTTCCCTACATATAATGTCATGTATGTCAATCCAATTCCCCTTACCGTAACGTACACTCATAAATGCATAATATGTGTAGGGGTCCTCCTGATACTCTATAAACTGCTTCGTCAAATTATTTCCAGTAGCTACAAGCACACCACCCATTTTAGTTTTGTTTAAGATGTATATAGCCATCAATATGTCTGGTTCAGTTGAGGAAACAATAATGTTGCTTGGAAGCCTTACATATAGGTGTATTTGCGGATATAGGTATAAGCTCGTCAACACCACCTCACTTCTCACGCTAATAATTCCAACAATATTTTCAACATCCATTAGATTCGTCGTTGCTGGCGCTAACTTCCACGGGTATCCTGAAGCATAAGGTGTTGATACGGATGGCCATATGCGGAAATGCAAACATCCCCCTTCGGTGAAAACATATGCCACACCAGCCAACATGATAACAATCATTGATAATGCAACAATCTTCTTACTCAAATTAATCAATCCCGCCACGGTATACGGTGTTAGAATCGTTAATAGCATTAGAAACCACCTATGCTGGTCTACTGGAGCTATTGTTGAAACTGCTGGGAGCATGGATGCTATGAAAAGCGTTATAAAAGCAATCTTCGCCTTAACATTTATCGCTTTCCAAATCCTCAACATAGCTACTGATGGCGACATCATCAATAGACATACTATGGTATATTGAATAGTTGCAGACGCAGAGTATTTCAATCCACCAACTATCTGAATTCCTATAGGTGATGTTGCAACCATGACCTTTTGAGGGAAACCAACATAAAACAGCAACATTACCGCTGAGATCACTGTTGATAATGTAAACATAATTTTACCCCACCACTTCCTGGAATGTAATACTTCTGTAATTGAGAGGATTATGGATAGAACTGCTGATGGCTCATAGGACATTGAAGTTAACGTGAGGATAAATGCTCTAGTAGGAGACCTAGCTCCAGCCTCACATAGGTAAAGATATATGAGCAATAGGAGGGTGCCAAGCATATGCCTATGCCACTGCTGACTTTGGCCAATTATGTAAGGGTTAAATACAATTGCTATGGATGCCGCTAATGCCGCCACATTTGATCTAGTCAGCCTACGGGTCAATGTAGCTGAAACGCCCGCCAAACAGCCTATTACGATTGATGGATAAACTTTATAAAATATCCATGGATCTAAGCCTGCGACGGATAGAAGGCCTGGGATCCACGTTAAGAGCGGTGGAATATTCCTATTCCCATCAGGAGTCCAATAAGTTGTTACAAGCTTCGGTGCATATGCAAAATCCCTTGCATTTGCAATATACTCTATTGTATCCCAGCCTATTGGGAGATTTAAATACTTAACCTCAGGGTAAAGCCTCACAAAAAAGCCAATAAGGAATGATGCTAAAAATATGAACTTGGATGGCATCTTTGAGAAGGAATCCATGAAACTCTGTAAAATAGAGTATAAATTGCGACTCTCAACAAAAATGACAGGCCCCTTAAACCACGTGCTCACCCCAGTTGACGTAAGCACCAAGCAAGCCCCCACAATACTCATCGACGCATATTTGAAGGAAGTTACATCTATAATTGAGCCTCCAACAATCTGAATGGAGAAGCTTGTAAGGATAAGCGTATACATTGTTGAAGCCAACCTAGCAATAACCGTTACAAAAACCCCCATCAAAGATAAAATGTACGACGAGAAAGCAGGATATTTCCTCCAATACAGCAAAACATCAAAAACGCCAGCAACAACGGTCAGCGAAGCCAAAACCCAAAAAGACAAATCAACAACCTCACACCAAACAGGAGAACCCAGCTCAAAAACAGAATTAGCATAAAAGAACATAGACAAGAAAGATGCCATCGAAAAAGCCGAAACCAAAACCCTAAACCTAGAAACCAAACCGAAAACCATAAATAACTAACCACCAAACCTACCTATAAAACCAACAATTAAAAAGGATTTCCGTAAAATTCTTTAAAATTTCACCATAATAAGTCATTTTCCTTAACCTCAAATAAAAATGTCGTATTTTCTACCATAAGGTTTTGATACATTTATGAGACAAATATTTTAGATGAACTTGATATGAGGGTGAGGGAAGGAGAGGTTCGATGAAAATTCCATGTGTAAAAGTGTTGATGATTCTAGCGCTGTGCATAAAACTATCTAAACAATACATTGTGGAAATCCATGGGTGTGAAACTCCAT
The DNA here is from genome assembly GCF_024707025.1 of Candidatus Culexarchaeum yellowstonense. NCBI lineage: Archaea > Thermoproteati > Candidatus Culexarchaeota > Candidatus Culexarchaeia > Candidatus Culexarchaeles > Candidatus Culexarchaeaceae > Candidatus Culexarchaeum > Candidatus Culexarchaeum yellowstonense. The sequence goes on along the minus strand of NZ_JANGFQ010000204.1, from coordinate 130 downwards.
TAATAGACAAGATGCTTCAAGCAGGCTACAATTCGAAGCTAATATTAAAATTAAATGAAGTGGGTAAAATTATACCTCTTCACCAGACCTGTCAGCTAATCCCCTCTACCCCCCATACAACTTATGCTGA
>NZ_JANGFQ010000219.1:0-2716 GCF_024707025.1 Candidatus Culexarchaeum yellowstonense | reverse complement strand
ATCCCTCTTAGCAAACCTATTGGAGAATGTCTTCGGATGAACCAACACTGGAACCCTCCTACCAATACGCTTAACAACCTCGATCAACCCTCCAGTATGATCATAATGTCCATGACTCAAGAAAATTGCATTAACACCACTGAAATCAAGCTTCAAAACATCCAAATTATGCTTAACAACATCCATGGAGGGGCCGCAATCAAAAACCACATTCAAAATTAAATCCTCAAATCTAAACTCTAGCAACGCTCCAAAACCATGCTGAGCCCAACAACCCCTACTCCTAAGACTAGCATAATTATCAGAGAAAACAGTCATCCTAAAAGCCAAACCACATCACCAAAAACAATCTAAATTGTAACAGAATATAATATTTTCCCCAACAACTCAAACCCACATTCCATTTTAAACTTCTCAGAATACTCCTGCAAATTTACAAAATGAAGCTTTGACAATTACAGTGATACTAAATTGTTAACTTATAAATTTGACCATGACAATTTAAGAGAGTAAGACTTAAATGCTTTCATTTATTTAGAGTTTTTAAAGGGTTTAAGAATTATGGCTAAGATTGCTAAGGAAATATCACTGGAAAGTGTTCCTACCGTACCGAAGCCTCTAGATGTAACTTTTGAACTATCTGATGCAGAAGGCAGAGTCCGCCCCTGCTATAGAGTTGTTTTGAAGAAGGGTCTTGACGGTTGGATCATTGCAAAATGCGTTGATGTTAAAGGCGCCGTCTCGCAGGGGAGAAGTGTGGAGGAAGCTGTTAGAAACATAATTGAGGCCATATCCGCCATATTAGAGGATATGTACGGCGAAGAAAGAGAATTTTCAATAATTGTAAGGGAAGAAAAGTAAATGTCCAAACTTCCCCGTAGTTTCGGGTAGAGAGGTGATTAAGTATTTGACGAAGAAAGGCTTTGTGGTTTCAAGACAAAAGGGAAGTCATGTTGTTCTCAAATCACAGGATGGTCGCCGTGTAACAGTGCCACTACATGAAGAGTTGGATAGAGGGACATTACTTGAAATATTAGCTGAAGCAGGTATTAGTAAGGAGGAATTTTTGAGGGAGTGGTATAAACGATGATTGACGATCAAGGTATGGCTGGCACAAGCATGATTGAATGTGACTTTACTGTTATCTCTGAGGATTATAGCAGGTATCTGCTTCAAGATGGAACTATTTTAAAGGTAAAAATCGTAGTTAAAAAAAATATTTAGATCTGCTGAAATGACTCTTGAGGGAATCCCTATTGGATTAAACTTTGATTCTGTAAATGTTGTAGCAGCAATTGTACCTCCATCTCTAAAGGGTTTACCATCAAAGGAGGTTTGGGATCCTCGTAGGGACGTTGGTAAGGAGATAAAATTTGAAACACAAGAGGAAAAGTGGCAAGAGTACTTAACACATGATGGGTTTAAGATAATGGTAAAACCTGTTGTTGTCAAAGTACTAAAGTATGATAAACGTAATATTTATGGCGAACCCATATATGCGGCTCATGTACAAGCTATAATCAATGTGGAAAAGTTCATAAGCACAGTAACATAGTCGGCTATTATAAGAGAAACTGAAGCTAAACTTAACTTCCAAAGGTCTTTGATAAATTTCCCTATGTTTATGGATCGGAAAGCTAATGGAAAACGAGTTTAAATGGTTGGAAAAGCTGTTTCAAAGAATCCCTTAAATCAAACTGTAAAGTAAATGTTTATTGGAGGTGTAAGGGAATTGAGGAAGCTAGCATTAATAGCCATGCTATCAATGATAATGCTCGGCATTGGAGTAGCCACAGTATATGCTGGATATGCTTGGAGACAGCAGTATAAGTGGGCTTGGAATGGAAATCAGATACAGCAACCAATACAGCCATTAATGAAGGGTAAGATTAGGGGATTCACAGTTGAAATAAGCGATGATTTTAAGAGCAAAGTTTTAAGCATAGCTTTAAGCGATAGTGACGTACAGAAACTAATAAGCCAAGGATACAATGTTACAGGGATAAAGCCAACCATTAAAATGACAATTCAAGGTGATGGAACAATAACACTGAAAGCCACTGGAGCAATAGTGACATTAAGAAATGGGAATGGTGGATTCGCCCAAGTAAACGTAGACCTAGAAAAGGGTACAGTAACACAAATAATAATCAAAAACATAACAATAATAAAGAAGACTGGATGAAAAAGAACTGCGAAGAAAATACCATAAAACCCATTTTTTTTCCCATAATTGATGAGGGGTTAAGTTAATACTTTTTTTACATAGCAATAAGAGTTTGATAAATGTTTTAATGTGCTTATGCCCATAAGCATGACTTGGCATTAGTGTTTGGAAAAGTGGATTCCCTAGGAAAACTAGGTTACTTCCATTACTTTCTTCATCTTCTGCGCTTCCCTCTCAGCTATTTGTAGGGAGAGTTGCATTTCATATTCTATGAGCAGTTTAACCATTGGATTTTCCAAGTTTATCCTGTATAGTGTGGCTCTTCCTATCTTCCTAGATGGAATTACTAAGCCTAAATCTTCTAAGTCCTTGAAATACTTGTAGAAGGTGATTTTACTCATCCCCAAAGCCTCAATGATCTCCTTCTTCGTAAAATCATTCAATTTATAGTCCAACAAGTAATCTAAAATCCTAAGTTTAGGAGAATTCCCAAAAGCTTTGATCAAAAGCGAATCGTATTCTCCAACCATTTCAATTAGAATTTAGCAT
>NZ_JANGFQ010000265.1:0-2730 GCF_024707025.1 Candidatus Culexarchaeum yellowstonense | reverse complement strand
TATTCCAGCTTTGGATACTTCCGATTCCAGTGTCAATGTATTGTTTAGTAGTGTTTCAGCTTTAACACTATCCCCCTTGTAGGCGTATTCTATGGCTTTGTTTGTTAGGTTCACCATTTCTGTGACGTCCCCCCCAGAATTCTCGGCTCTCCTAATGGATAGGTATGCTTCAATGATTTTAGACTCCAATTCTGAGCTCAATTCCACTAATTGTTTTTGTGTTGTGGTTGGTGTTGGTGGTTTTGTAACGTTTATCCATAGCTGGTTCCATCTACCATAATAATTGAATGCCCCAGCAGTTTCATTGTATATCCACATTTCAAAGACAAGTCTAACATTTATGGCTGGATCGTATAGTGTTATGTTTACTGGGATTATGGTTGAAGAGTTATGGCTTAAAATGACTCTGATGTCCATTATTGGTTTGGATTGTAGTGGTGTTGAAGCATTTATTATTGAGGATTTATCTCCAACTTTAACCATAACCCTATAATACATTGTTTTACCCTCATGATTCCCAACATAAACATTGAGTTGGAATGGTATTCCAGCAACAACCTCCCTCGGATATCCACCTATCTTCCCAGATGGCCCAAGTAAGCCTAACTCACTGAATGGTTCAACAACCCTACCAGCATTAAATACTTGTACTCCCCCCACAACTGTTGCAACAATTATTATGGCTGTTAAAACCGCTAAAACCTCTTCATCAAGTATCCAGCTCAACTCACATGCCACCTCACCATACCCGCTTTTAGGAGGCTAATCCAACAGCGTAATTCATTGCATAGCATATTTTGAATGCAATTAAGGCTGCCAACGATATTGCGCCAACCCTTCCACTAAACCTCCTCCCCATATTCCCAGTTATGTAGCTTATCCCAACAGCTTCAGTTATGGAGTATGGCATGTCGTATAACACTCTATATATGAGGTTTAGTGGGGCTGTGAAGCTTAGGGTTGCAACTATAAGAATCCATGGCATGATTATGAAGCCATCTAGACTTTTGAATTTAAGTGTAGCTATACCTATTGCCGTTAGAATCCAGACTGTTGGGTCTAATGCCGCTGTGGGTGCATATGCATATATTGCGAAGCACATGTTATTCCACCAGTCAGTTGAGAATATTTTTAGGTTTGCAACCCCCCTCAACCATAGATTCATGTTGCTGATAACTATTTTTATTGGTGTCCGTGTCGTGGGGATTCCAATTTGTGGACCAATGTTTTCAATTGCTAGTAGGCTTAGTGTGGCGAATGCAATTTGAATTGCCAATACAGTTAAAGCTTTCCTCCTGAAATTCTTCTCAATGGTTGCCAGCGCAAGTGTGATTGTGGAGGTTGCGAAGAATATTGCCCCCATATACACGTGGGTTGCAACTGATCCAGCCATTAGAATGAAGTATAAGGTTAACCATTTAACCCCACCCCTCCTCAGCCATTTTACAATTGATGTGTAGGCTAGGAGTGCAATTGATAGTGATGTCCAATTGCTGTATAATCCACTATAGAAGCCCACCGTAGCCGTATATGTGAGTGGCGCAATCATTGCCGCCACCCCCGCAACCCATCCACCCCAAACCTCCCTTGCAAATATGTATGATGCCACTGTGTAAGTGGATATGGCTATTAATGCAAGCATCCTAACAGCATTGTATACCCCCAAATATTTTGCTAATACGTATAGGATTAGGTAGTATAGTGGGCGGTCATAACCAACACTCATCACACTCTGCAACCCTCCCTTCAAGAGTTGGATTGCATGTGGATAGTATCTTGTAATTGCATCAACTCCAACAAGTTTTAAGCCTGGGTTTAATGCCGAATAATATATTATTGACCACATCGTTAAGCTTGTGATTAGGGCTATGGCTAATAATGTTCTACTCATACCATGACTTGCTGGGTTGAATTTCCTGGTGGCTAGTGGGTTTAGTATTGGTGAGAGACAAGCCACTAAGACTAGGATTGGCATTACTGGTATTAGTGAGGTGTATAGGGATAGGTGTATTGGCAGTGTTGGGAGTAGGGGGATTTGCAAATTATATGCCCTCGCCAAAATATATGTGAGCACAGTTGATTCCACAAAAATTATGCCTGCCGATATGGCTTCAAAAACCCTCCTTAAACCACTTAGAAGCATTAGTGAGATGGATGTGAGGGCTAATGGTAGTGGGTCTGATATGGCTATAGTCAGTATTAACGTTAATGGTGGTATGGCAATAAACCACGATCTACCATTAACTATTAGGGGGATGGATAGGAGGATTGCCCACACAATTATCCCCACATAGTTTAGGGGTGGGATCAATGCACGTATCACGAACTTTAAAGTCGTTTCCCAGCATGGGCAATATAATTCAACTTTATATAGTATGTACGTCCAGGAGAGCAGTATGCTTATACCCATAGATACTATGCTGGATATGTTAAGCCAATATCTTAATTGAATGTTTGATTTCAAGAGCCGCTCAACCATGCTTCCTTAACAACCTTTACATCATCAACTTCCACTTCAACTTGCACGTATTTAGCGTTTGGAACGTAGAGGGCGTATGTAGTTAAATAGCCTGCAGGTATCCTCTCATTGAATGTGTACAGCATCTCCCTCCCATCACTGCTGAGAACTTTCACTTTAACAATCATCCTCTGAGCTAGAGGTTCGAAATAAGTTCGCAATAACAGAATTCTCACTTCACCCCCAACCTTTTCAACCCTGCAAATAACCAC
>NZ_JANGFQ010000234.1:0-2744 GCF_024707025.1 Candidatus Culexarchaeum yellowstonense | reverse complement strand
AGTATTGGGAAATTTCCCCCTCATATTTTAACCACTATCTTATTCCATGAATTTAAAACTTCCTAGTGCAAAGTGCAAAATATTTGTAATTGGCAGAAGTGGATTTTAATGCATTTCTCCGCTGCAAATCGGTTTTTGCTGTAAGTATGCGGCTTAGCGGAACTTATCCTGCCCCCGTTAAAATAATATTTGATGGAAGCTTTAATCCTGCAGTATAAGTAACATGTCAGCTGCATTTTTAAAGATATATATTTTAATATTTTAATTAAGTTCTTCATTACCAAACGAATCTAATTCTTTTGCCTGAAGGTAATTCAATTAAGAATTTAAAGTGATACTTTTACTAGTGGTATATATGTCTCAAATTATAGATGTTCATGTTCACCCACCCCTTGATGCCGAAGATAAAGGGGTAAACCCTAGGATCGTTGGGGAGAAATTACTTGAATGGGCAAATGGGAATGGTATTTCAAGAGTTGTCGTTTTGCCAATAGCTCCATACATCTCCAATGATTACATTTACAAGATAGTGGAGGTTGATCCAAAAACATTAATCGGCTTTGCCTCCATGGTTCCCAACCCCTATGATAAAGCAGTGAAAGAGCTTAAGAGGGCTATTTTAGACTTGGGCTTGAAGGGGTTGAAGTTGCATCCAAATCTTCAAGGCTTCTGCTTAAGGAATCCGCATGTCTGGAAAGTATTGCATGTAGCTGGTGAATTAAGTATTCCAGTTGTTATACATGCATTATGGATTGATGAATCCACACTCTACTTTAAGTCTCCTTACACCCCATGGATTAATACGCTAGAGGATTATGCACTCCTACCCTACGTCGCCCCCGAAGTAAAATTGATATACGCACATATGGGAGGCTTACTCTACTTCAAAGAATTCCTAGGAATAGCAACCCATAAGAACGTATACTTAGATGTATCCTACAGCATAATAACGATTTCACGTGAAATAGGTATGGAAAGATTGGCAGAATACATTAAATTGCTAGGTGCAGAGAAGTTCCTCTTCGGAAGCGACACAATCTTAGGCTGCACCCCGGAAGAGCTTGGTGCGAAAATGCAGATAAATTTAATTAAAAGACTTCCACTCAATGAAGAGGAAAGGGAAAGAATACTACATAAAAACGCTGAAAACATCATAAAGATCTCTCAAAAATGATAGGTTTTATGTAATTTCCAGCTTTCTTTTACATTCGACATATAAAGGTTTAAAACCAAAAGGCATCGAGGTTTGCCAGATTTAAAGTCGGGACCCTGACTTCAGAGGCCATTATCCTATACACATTTTTAACTTAAACATATGCTATTTAACCCCTCTTTTAAAGCTATATTGTGCAGTGTAACATCCCCTGTTAGGAACTCCGTGCATGCTATCTGTTTTGCAGTAGCTATTTGTAAGGCATCTGCTTGATATATGTGATGCTTCTCTACGATTCTCCAAGCTTCAACTAACAACTTCCCTTTAAGCGGAACTACTAGTAAGAGTTTGAGTTTCATTAATCTTCTAGTTTCTAATAGAAATCTCCTCCTAGCAGTGGCATATTCCTCTTCAGTCAATCTACCTTTACACATCGCCCTGTCTAGAGCTCCTAGAACTTCACCAACGTTCCATATGCTAAAACATACTTTAACTTCTCCAATATAAGCCCCTTGGTAAAGTTGTTTAACGAATTCGCTCCCCGCCTCCTTTATATACCTTTTTATAATAGCGCTGCTATCGAGGTAAGCCACTCGCTCTTTCATTTCTCATCTCCCTAATTAGGGCACTTACAGAACCCCTAGGTTCTATGGGTTCGAAGTTTATCTGATAATCTTCTGAACCTGCAATCTTGCTTAATGCATCATCAATATGGCTCAATAGCTCTTCCCTTAATATTTCCTCAAGGAGGCTACTCACATCCACCCCTTTATCTACTGCATACCTCTTAAACTCCATCCAAACCTCCTCATCCACATATATGCTCGTCTTCTTCCTAACCATACTAACTCCAGTAGGTAGGTAAGTAAATAAGTTAATAAAGATTTCTGTAGCATAATTCACAATAGCTTCTTTCATGACATTAAAAGCATTACTAGTTGAATTAAGTTGAAAACCTTTCAAACTACTGTTATCAAAGAGAGGAGCTCGAGCTTGAAATGGCGGGCCCGCCGGGATTTGAACCCGGGACCCCTGGCTCCGGAGGCCAGTGCTCTATCCAAACTGAGCTACGGGCCCATCCACAATTACAATACCACGATAAATTAACATTAAAACACAACTTAATACTTATCTACTCGATTTTATAGCTCTATGTATTGTTATTGTCAGCTCACTGTGATACATATTTAATGTAACACTTTCATTAATCCACTTTATCAATAGGGGTGAGGGGAATAATAGAAAGAAAAATAATTTAAGCAGAGGGCAAACCTTTATTATTACAAATTGGTTGGGGGTTGGGGATGGGTTTTCGAGATTTAAGTAGGGCGTCTTTAATAACGTTTATCTTGTTATCCCTAGTCTCTCTTTTCGCTGATATGACTTATGAGGGGGCTAGGTCGATTTCTGGAGCATATTTAGAAGTGCTTAGCGCCACCGCTGTTTTTGCAAGCCTAGCCAGTATTGGTGAGTTTTTAGGATACATCATGAGATTTGTTAGTGGTATTTTGGCAGGATATTTTAAGTCAAGTAAAGGTTATTGGGGATTAACATTTATGGGTTATATATTAAATTTGATGGTTGTCCCCCT
>NZ_JANGFQ010000141.1:0-2751 GCF_024707025.1 Candidatus Culexarchaeum yellowstonense | reverse complement strand
CACCAAGAGAAACAATATCACTGGAACTCCTTAGAGGCGTAAACTCCAAATACTTCCAAAAACTATCAAACCTACCAGCAAAAACATCCCTACCAAAACCAATCCTAGAGAAATCATACTTGTAAAGTAGAGCACCACCACACTTAGAGCAAACATTAATAGGTTTATCAGCAGGATAAACAGAACCACAACCACTACAAACAACACTAAAACTCAACATTGAAACCACGATAAATGAATAAAACAAACAATATATAACGGTTTCCCACAAATGAATACAGTAATGTATGGATAAAAGGGTAAGTTTAAGGGTAAATGAGGAATTATGGAGGAAAGCTAAGATCCTCGCAACCATAAGAGGCGTAACATTGAAATCCATGATAGAAGAACTTTTAAAAAGGGAAATAGAGGCGGAGGAAATTCTGAAAGATGAAACAAGCATATCAGAAGAAGACATAAACCTCCTAATGAAAAGGAGGATTGAGGGTAAGCATCCATTCACAATAATCAGCAGTAAAAGTGCTGTGGAACTCGTAAGGGAGGGCAGAGATCAATAAAACATACATTGATGTTACGACAGCATCATTTCCCAGCATTCATCATAAGGGAAAAGGTTATGGGTATTCAAATAATTATTTTTAAATGGTAATTATGGTGAAGATAACCATTAATGTTGATGATGATCTGTGGAGATTATTTAGCTTAATAGTAATGCATGAAAGGGGGAGGGGGAAGAGGAATGAAGTTATCGTTGAGTTGATAAAGGATTATGTTGAGCGAAGCAGCTTACCTACCAATGAGAAACAACTTGAATATATTTTGCAAGTTGAGGAGGAGAGGAAAGCTTTCCTGAAGATTAAAGACAAACTTGCCAGAGACCCGCAATATTGTGGGAAGTATGTGGCAATATTTAAAGGCGCCATCGTGGGATGCTATGATGATAAGGGGAGGCTTGCTGAAAACGTATACAAGAAGTATGGATATGTTCCAATCTATATTGATAAAGTAGCTCCAGGAGAAAGGGTTGTGGAAGCACCATCACCAGAGCTTAAATGAAAATACCCACTTACCCAAGAGCTGATTAATCTAAATGTAAACTTAATTCAAATAATGATTTGAAAATATGCGAGTTGCTAGTTATTTGATAGTTTTGAAGTCAGTTTGTGGAGACTTTATAGTTTATTATGCTGTTCGAGTTTAGTTTGGATAGTGTGAATGTGAATTCCATGCCATTTTTAGCTCCCTGCATACATATGATTATGTAGATTGTGGATTTCCCAAGAATTATTGTTGTGAAATCATTTTGGGGTGTGTAGTTTGGGTTTATACCTAAATCATACTCAAAACTTGAACACCTAAAAACCTTAACCCCACTAATACTTTTAACCGATAAACCATTAACATTTATGTCCATGAGCTTGATGGCTTCAACACCATCATTAACGATCTTAAATGTGAATGTGCTTGTGTTGCTTGACGAGTCATATGTGGAGTTTACGAGCTGAACACTTAAAGAGCCAACACCACCAAAACGATATGTGTAAACTATGGAGTTAACCCAACCCATAAGGGAGAATATGATAAGAGATACTGTTGAAAGTACACTAATAGAGTAGGGGATACTGAAAATTTTAAGGGTCACATGCAAAAATATGGTAAACAACTATATAAAGCTTACCAAAAAATTGCATATATATGCAAACAATATAACAAAAATATATTGAAAAAGAGAGAAAATAGCAAGATATAAACAAGATGAATACATAATATGCTTAAGAGCTTGGAGTAAACTTGCAAAAGAAGCCAATAAAATAGTAAAATTTATATGTAAATTGGACATAAGTTAAAGCGATGGGTATGCAGAAAACTGGAATCCTTGAAAGAAAGGCTCTAATACTATTAAGCCTAACAATACTAACACTAATACTGACAACAACATTAGCTACACCAACCCTAGCCAAAATGGAAGTGATATCGGTAGAAAAAGACGAGAATGGGAAAACTTGGGTTACAATAGCAATATATGATGGTAAGGGAGAACTCGTAAAAATAGTAAAATTTGATCCACCAGGCTGGGATCCAGGATTTCCAAACGAATAGACTAGAGCATCTAGAGCTACCAGAGCCCGTTAGAGCATGTGAGAGCTATGGTGGTGAACTGAAGTGCAGGAACTCGATGAAATAGATTACAGGATACTTACAGCCTTAGGGAGAAATCCTTTAGCAACAATAACGGAGCTAAGTAAGGAAACTGGAGTTAATGTAAAAACTTTATCAAAAAGATTGCAACAATTAATACAGAGTAAAGTAATACGTAGCATTTCAGCACAAATATCCCCATCTGCATTAGGACAAGAGCCAGTAATAATATTCATGAATACAAAGTGGAAAAATGTACCGATAATCGAGAAAGTTGGAGAATTACATCCGTATACGAGGTTTAGTGTGAGGTGTCTTGGAGCATTCAATGGTTTAATGAATATATTTATGATGCCCAAAAACAGTTTAGGATATTTATTAGAGCTTTTTGATAAGTTGCGCGAATTAGGCTTAATTGACGATTACATATACTTTACCTCTTTAGCTAAATGGATTTGGAGGGACAATGACTTCACATATTATGATGTGAAGAAGGATGAATGGACGTTCGATTGGGATGATTGGGGTAAATATGTGGAATCTTTGAAGGGACCAGCTGAATTAGAGGCATATCCACCATCAATACTACATAAGTTGGATAAATCTGATATG
>NZ_JANGFQ010000143.1:0-2756 GCF_024707025.1 Candidatus Culexarchaeum yellowstonense | reverse complement strand
ACACTCAAATATAAATCCATACCATACTTTGCAGGGAATTCAACCGTAGCTTTTAGTAATAAGAAGGCTACTGGATTATATTCACACGCTATAGTATTAACTCCTAAAATTGCTGACTCTAAAGGTATCGAACCCCCACCAGCCATCGGATCCATTATCACCTCATTCTCAAAATTCATCTTCATAGTATCAGGAGTAACATAAGATATCAAAGGTGGATAACCCTTCTCCACAAGCAACCTCAACTTATCAATATCGAAACCTAATAAAGTAAGAAAATTATTCGAAGCATCACTTGGAAGCAATGCAGCTAAATTAAGAGCCCTAGCAATCGAGCGAGGTCTCCTAGCAAGCCATGGATGCAAACTTCGAACCTTAGGATCATAAAAACCTTTATTTACAGATATACCCAACTCCTTACATCTAGCAAAGTATGAGGGTCTTGGCTTAAAGCTCATCTCAATAGCAGCATCCCTACTTAGAATATCTACAGGAAGTGAATCAGACTCTATGAATTTCAGCATACTCTTATCTTTCCCCATAGACAATCTCTCTAATAATTTTAATAAAAACCTCTTTATCTAGTTATCCGCAGCTTAGAGATTATTGCTAATTCTAATTTAGACATTTTTGCTTTTTAGTTTTAGTTAGATATTGAAGAGAATTAAGCATAAGAATAAGTATTAGCGAGTCTGCAATGATATGCTTATTAGAGATTCATTCTCTCAACAACGATTTCTTTTTGAGTGAAAAATCTTCAGTCATTTAATTATTTCACCTCTTTTATGGATAAATACTCAATGAATCTGAAAGAAAACACATGAGTATTCCATATTCTTAATAGCTTTTTCAGCCCACTTTATTAAGTCTTTTGGAATTGCCACCGTTTTCTTAACGCGTTGCATCTTCCTTTTCTTTAATAATTTATACTACTTTTTTACTTATTTAAGGCATAGTGTGGACTCAAGTAAAGTTAATTCTGTATTTTGAATTAAAAGTGTTTTTTGGTTGAAAATTATTATCGCTTTTTGAAAAACTAAGCAGAGATTCAAAAAAGTGAACCAGCATTTACAAACAAAACTTTATAAAGAGTGTGGATGCAGATTATCTTGGTATCTGAAATGTCTTATCCTGAATTATCGGAAGATGAAGTAAATGATATGGTGAACTTCATTAATCAACGAACGAGAGAGTTAGAAAATATTGAGAGCAATTTAAACAATCTGACAAGAAATTTTCGTGAGCTTACAGTTGAAGTGTTGGAATCCCAACCTCCTAATATAAGAGCTAGTATAATGGATGCTAAAGCATCTTTACTTTCAAATGTTACAACTGTTTTATCTTCAGTTTCTGGAGTAATCCAAAAATTTAGAAGTGTTCCTAGCAGTATATTGAATGCACTATTAGCCTTCCTTAATAGTTTTTGGAGAATAATTTCAAAGTATATTAGCATTTTTAAAATAGAATCAATCACAATAACAATAAGCGTTACACCATCAGTTGTAGTAATCCTTAAACCATAATCTGTGAGAAAACACATCTGCTGCTGCACACTCAAGTAATGTATGAAAACCCTCACAAGATCAAAAACTTTTAAAAAAGAAGAACATGAAACTAAAAGACTACCTACTACAAACATGCTTCATACAATATACCTTTCATAAGGTTATATAAAAGACCATAGAGTGGCTGGGAGATTCCAGAAAATGAATATTAAAAATCTTACACTCGTTGATGCGACGGCAATAATATTAATACTCTTCTCAACTGATAAACAAGCTATAATATCTTTCTTGAATACACAAAATTCCTCATCAAAGACCTCCCCAGGTGACCCTCATAGACGCTAACTTCCACTATGAGAATCATCATGAAAACTCAGTGTCTGCTATGTAATGGCTTATATATCTAGTTACGCATAACGATGGGAAAATGAAGAATGGTTCAGGGCTTTTGTGTAAAATGTAAATCTAAGCGTGAAATACAAACCCCAATCAACATAACACTAAAAAACAGCAAACCAGCAATCAAGGGCACATGCCTTGCACATGCGATTAGTCGGTATAACCAAATCTATATCATAGTAATATTCTTCAGAGATTTTGTTATTCTACCAGTTCTTCCCAGTTTGTCGCCAATGTTTCTGATATTTTCTTTTCCATGTCAATTACTTTTGGCTCGTTGAAGGCTTGTTTCCATACGCCTTCCCATAAAGTATCGGTTATGATTAGTAATGCAGCGGAGTTTATTCTTCTGTAAGTTGATAGGCAGAAAAGGGCTGAACATTCCATTTCCACCGCAAGGACTCCCGCTTTAGAGTAAGCTAAAACCTTTTTCATTGTTTCTCTGAATGGCGCATCTGTTGTCCAAACACCTCCTTCTTTATATTGAACACCTGTTTTATTGAGGAGTCTTTTAATGTTATCTAAAAGATTGCCCGATGGCTTAGCTTCAAATTTAGGGGGTAAGTAATGGTAACTTGTCCCCTCTTCTCTGATCGCAAATGTTGGAACCACTATTTCGCCTATGTCAACTTTCGGACTTATTGAGCCGGCTTCGCCAAAAATTAACATGTTTCTAACTCCAGCCGCAATAAGGGCTTCAGCTAAGGCCACTGTTGCAGGAGCGCCAAAACAAGAATGAAATACTGCAACTCCCTCTTTAGTGACGAAGAAACGTTTAGCCCCAACACTCTCCTCTTTCTCAAGAATTATTTTATCTGATACCGCAGCTTTCATCCATCCGTAAACACGCCT
>NZ_JANGFQ010000210.1:0-2763 GCF_024707025.1 Candidatus Culexarchaeum yellowstonense | reverse complement strand
ATAAATTCTATCCAAGCCTTAAACTCACTATACTGCGGTTTCCCCTTCTCAGTTGTTAATGGTATCTGTATTATATCACAAGAAGACTTATCCTTTGGCAACATATCCACCTCCAGCTCTTCGCCTATGGGCACCTTCCTCTCTATCCCAGATATCATCCATGAGAGAAGCTTTGCATAGAGTATTTCAAGTGCTGCAATATCGCTTTCAACTGTTAAGAGTAAACTGTAACTGTAAACATCCTTTTCCTGACCAAGCCTCCAAACACGACCAATCCTCTGAACTATCTTAACTGGGCTCCATGTTGGCTCATAATGGATAACAACATTGGCCACTTGCAAGTTTAACCCTTCAGAGGCAACGTCCGTTGAAATTAAGAGGTGAAGATCTCCAATTCTAAGCCACTTCTTAACATCCTCTATATCATACTTCTTCGCATGTTTACTGTATGGCGCTGGCGGTATAATTTCAAGTGAAGTTATCATCGCCATTTTATCAGCAAGATCTTTTGGAAGCCTCTTCCCAAGCTCCTTAAACAAGTATTCTGCTGTATCCCTAAACTCGGTGAAAACAACAACCTTCTCACCATTCCTCAAATGATTGAGAACCACATTTACCAGAGAATTTAATCTCGAATCCCTTTCACCTATAATGTTCCTAGCCAATTCATGCAACCTCTTCAGTTTCTCAACATCCTTCTCATCAAGGAAAATGCTACACTTATCAACAAATCTCTTCACAATTTCATCAGCATCAACAGTTTCCTCAGTTTCATCAGCATACAGACCACTATCCTCAAAGGAGTAGCCTAAAAGTGCATCGGCTATTAAACTTGCCTCATGATCAAGCTCCTCCTCCAATGCCCTTATATCCATGGTCTTTAGAAATTTTATATGCTCTGCTCTTCGCTGAAGTATTCTATCCAATGTTATTATTGCTGCCCTCGGACTTGACGAAGCCCTCTTAGCTATTAATGTCATGAGTAACGGTAAAGCCTTCGGCATTTCACCAATCATACTATAGTATTGTAGAAGTTTTGCACGTAGGAATTCTATCAGCTCCCTATGAAAAGCTTCCTCCTCATCTGAAGCCTTCACAACCCTAGCCTTAAACTTACAGTTCGTAAAAATCTTCATTTTCTCATAAATGTCATTTACATCAAGTTTCGTCCTCCTAAAAATTATTGAACCCATACATAGACTGTAGAATTTCTCATTATCCAATTCCTTTGGATCAGCCTTTATGAATGGATCTATGAGCTTAAGCCTCTCAATATAATCCTCCGGTTTACCCCTATGTGGTGTAGCTGTCAACATTATGACGTTTACGCTCGGCTCTTTAATCAACTGGCTTACCAATATAAACCTCTGAGTTTCCTCACTACCCAATTTACCAACCCTATGCGCTTCATCCACCACAACAACATCCCAAGTTACACTCAAAACCTTCTTCTTATGCTTCTCCTTCTTAATGAGGTCTATTGACGCTATATAGATTCCTTGTGGAAACTCTGAATCATAATACCTTGATATGGTATCCCTCTCCAACTGCATAATGTTTGTTAAATTGAATCTCTTAAGTTCCGTAACCCACTGTTGTATGAGAACTCTTGGCACGAGGATTAATACTCTCTTAACCCCCTCAGTTTCAAGAAGATACTTAATAAGCATTATTGCACTAATGGTTTTCCCAAGACCTATCTCATCACCTATAAGAACCCTTAACGGTTTCCTAGCAAACAATTTACCCAGCAATTCTTGCTGATGAGCAAATGGATATACTGGATCTTCAGAAGCTATACTCTCCCTCAACATGAAGAAGAATGGGTGAAATTTAAACCCTTCAACTACGGACTTAAGCAATACCTTAGCTTCATCATTTGACCCGTATTCTATATAGGGTTTTGAGGGATTTGGCAACCCTATTGACATCCCAATAACCACCCCCCTCATATGCATTAATAAATCTTGAATACCAGAAGAGAACTTCAACTTCACCCATCGAAGTCACAGTATCCAACAAAAGCCTCCCCAAGAAATCATCAACAGTCTGCCTCGCCCCACTAAATACTACAAGTCTCCTAATCTTCTCATCAACATCTTCACCACTCACTATCAAGAAATCCCCCTTATCCTCAAAATTAGCCTTAAACTTTTCCAAAGCAAGTTTAGCAGTCTCCTTACTTATCCTAGCTTCAAAAAGCGGCTTCACCCCCCTAACAGGGTGACCAAGATAAATCTTCATATTATCAACATAACGCCTATGCACCTTCCCAATTCTCTTCTTATCAAAGACTATTACGCGTTGTATCTCACCCTTCACTTCAATTCACCCAATTCACTTACACAAATACCTGATACCCTTCTCATATTCCCCAAACACCTTCCTCTCATCCTCAGTTATTTCAGGCATAACGAAATACTCTCCCTTCACTGGCTTCAATGTTATGTTTAGCGAAGCTGAAGCTTTAAGCAACTGGAACCTATTTATGACTGCCATCACCAACGTCAACAAATCATCAATAGACACATCCCTTACATTTAACACCACAGATGGCTTCCTCTCATCTTCAGTCATCATAGTTATTTCAAACTTAGCCTCAGAAATAACGGCAACCCCACCCAACCTCCTCCTCAATATATCCAGAGGCTTAACTGAAAACCTCTCCCTAATATCCATTTCCAAACCCTTAACCCTAGTCCCTGCTGGCGGTATACCTTTACCCCAAACCTCCTTACCTACAACTCTAACAAGCACTCTTGC